>DASUHU010000364.1:0-7580 GCA_036273395.1 Candidatus Limnocylindrales bacterium | reverse complement strand
GGGCAGGCTCGGCACCGTTCAGGAGGCAGTCGATGGCGGACCAGGCAGAGATCGGCGTCTTCGGCGGCTCGGGCTTCTACTCGCTGCTCGCCGACGTCCGCGAGATCAAGGTCGACACGCCCTACGGCGCGCCATCGGACTCGTTCTTCCTCGCCTCGGTCGCCGGCCGGAAGGTCGCGTTTCTGCCGCGGCACGGTCGCCGCCACACGATCCCGCCGCACCGGATCAACTACCGGGCGAACGTCTGGGCGATGCGCTCGCTCGGGGTGAAGGCCGTGATCTCGCCCTGCGCCGCGGGCTCCCTCCAGCTCGCGGTCAAGCCCGGCGACTTCGTGGTCTGCGACCAGTTCGTCGATCGGACCTCGGGCCGGGTCCACACGTTCTACGACGGACCGGTCGTGACCCACCTGTCGTCCGCGGCGACCTACGACCCGACGCTCCGGGCGCTCGCGGTCGAGACGATCCGCGACCACGGCATCGAGGTCCACGACCACGGCACGGTCGTCGTCATCGAGGGCCCGCGATTCTCGACGAAGGCCGAGTCGAAGTGGTTCAGCGACGCCGGCTGGGAGGTCATCAACATGACCCAGTACCCCGAGGCCTGGCTGTGCCGCGAGCTCGGGATGGCGGTCGTGAACATCGCCCTGATCACCGATTACGACGCGGGCGTCCACGAGGGCACCGAGGCAGTCGACGCAAAGAGCGTCCTGGAGGTCTTCGCCCAGAACGCCGAGCGGATCCAGAAGGTCGTGCTCGATCTCATCGGCCGCTTCCCGGCCGATCTCGACGTGCTCGGCGCGCGCGACGCCCTCGTTCCTACGCGGGGTGACGGTCACGCCACCTCGCCCGAGGACATCCGCCTGTTCGAGACCGGGCTGTGACTCGAGACGGGGCTGTGACCCGAGACGGGGCTGTGACCCGAGACGCGGCCGTGACTCGAGACAGGGCTGTGACTCGAGACGGGGCCGTGACTCGAGACGGGGCCGTGACTCGAGACGGGGCTGTGACCCGAGACGGGGCCGTTCGTTGCGCCTGCGCTCGCACGATGGTCTGGCGGGGCCCGGTTGTTCGAAATACCAAGCCGGCCGGTGGTATCCACGAAATCGTGGTCGTGGCCGGTATGAGCGAGTCCTCCGAGCGGCGATCTGCCCGCCCAATGCGCCCAATGCGCCCGACATGAGCGCGACTGAGCACGAGATGAGCACGACATGAGCGCGACTGAGCACGCCATGAGCGCGACCACCCTTCTCGAGCGCGCCTCGAGGCGAATCGGTCGCGCGTACCACCAACATGCTTGGTATCCCGCACGGTCCGAGTCGCTCGCACAGCTCCGGGTGCGTGCGCACCGCAGGCGAGCACAGCACTCATGACGGACCAGCCCGGCGAGGGAGCGGCGCCCGGAGCAGGGGACGCGGCTCGACTGCCGATCGGAGTGGCCATCGGGTCCATCGGCGCGACGCCCCGGTGGTGGCTCGAGAGCGCGCGCCGGCTCGAGCTCGCGGGCTATCGCACGGTGTGGTGCTGGGATCACTTCGTGGGCGGCGGCGACAAGACGGTGCCGGTCGTGGAGCAGTGGACGATCCTCGCCGCGACGGCCGGCTCCACGAGCGAGATTCGCCTCGGGACGTTCGTCACGAACGTCATGAACCGCCACCCCGCGCTCGTCGCCCGGATGGCCTCGACCCTCCAGGCCGCGAGCGGCAACCGCCTGAGCGTCGGGATCGGGGTCGGCGGCAATCCCGCGGAGCATCGGGCCTATGGCATCGACTTCCCCGAGATCGGGGAGCGGGCGTCGCATCTCGAGGAGGCCCTCGCCGTGATTCGAGCCCTGTGGTCCGGCGGGCCGGTGACGCGCCCGAGCCCCTATTACCCGCTGACCGAGGCCCACGCCTTCCCCGTGCCGAATCCCGCCCCGCGCCTGCTCGTCGGGGCCGCATCGCCGCGCGGCCTCCGGATCGCCGCGCGGCTCGGCGACGGCTGGGCCGCCGAGATCGACGACTTCGAGCGCCTGCTCCCCTCCTACGACGAGGCCCTCGCCGCCGAGGGCAAGTCCCGCCGCGATGCCTGGATCGCGGTCGGGTTCGGGAGCGGCAGGAGCGGCCGCGACGCGCTCACGGACAGCCCCTGGGTCCGTGACCCTCGGGCCACCTGGGAGCACTACGCCGCAGCCGGCGCCAACGAGGTCATCGTGCCGGCCCGGACCCCGAACGACATCGAGGCCCTGGTGGAGGCAGCCGGGCGCTGGTAGCGGCCTCGCGCTCGTCGGGGCAGGGAGCCGCGAATGCGCCGCTCCGCAGGTGGCGCCCGGCGGCTTCCGATCGGGATCGTGGCAACCTAGTCGCGTGAGCCTGCCATCCCAGCCGAGCCTGCCGCTGCGCGGGCCGGCCCGAGCTGATCCGGACGCCGAGCCGAGCCACCCCTGCATCCGCTGCGGCCGGCCCGTCGCCGACCCCAGCGCCGGGCTGTGCGAGCAGTGCAATCCGCTCGAGCTGGCCCAGCCCTCGGCGACCCAGGTCCACGGCATCGCGGCCTTCGGGATCGTCGCATTCGTGGTGGTCCTGGCCGTCGTGGGCCACGCGGCGATCGCGGGCGTCGGGCCGTTCACCGGCGTCGTGCTCGGAACCGCGCCCGCGTCCGGCGGGCTGACGCTGACCCTGACGGTCCACAACGCCGGGAGCCGGAGTGGCGCCACGACGTGCGAGATCGTCCCCGCGAGCCGGCCCGCGGGCTTCGTCCCGGAGCTCGTCCAGACGCCACCGATCCCGGCTGGCGGCGACCTCCAGTTCACCGCGCTCGTGACGAAGTTCGGGTCGACGCCGATCCAGCTCGCGTCCGACTGCCAGTCGCCGTAGCCCGGATGGCCGAACCCGCTGCCGCGTCCGATCGGGCCCAGGCCACGGGCCGAGGCTTCGACGCCGAACTCGCGCTCGCGGTCAACCTCGCGCACCGCGCGGGCGAGCTCCAGATGGCGCGCTACGAGCGCGTCGAGCGGATCGACTTCAAGTCCGCCAAGGACGTCGTGACCGAGGTCGACCATCTGTCCGAGGCGCTGATCCTCGAGGGCATCCGTGAGCGCTTCCCGGATGACGCGTTCCTCGGCGAGGAGACCGGGGGCCACGACGCCAAGGCCGGGACGACCGCGACGTCGGGGATCGGGCGGGCGTGGGTCATCGATCCTCTCGACGGGACGATCAACTACGCCAACGGCATCCCGTTCTTCTGCGTCTCGATCGCGCTGGTCGAGGCGGGCCGGCCGGTCGTTGGCGTCATCCATGATCCGACGCGCGGCGAGACCTTCGCCGCGGCGGCGGGCACGCGGGCGGCGCGGTTGAACGGGCTCGAGGTCCAGCCGAGCGCCAAGGACCGCCTCTCGGACTTCGTCATCTCGATGGCCCTCTCGGGCCGGGCCGTGGCGTCTCGCGTCCGCGAGGTCCGCCGCGCCGTGCGCGTCGCGCGGAGCATGGGCTCGGCCGCGCTCGCGCTCGTCTACGTCGCGAACGGCCGCTTCGACGCGTTCGTCCAGCAGGGCGGCCTCTCGACCTGGGACATCGCCGCGGCCGGGTTCATCGCGGAGACCTCCGGCGCGCTCGTCACGGACCTGTCCGGCGGTCCGTGGTTCGACGTCGGTCGCAGCCCCCGCTCGATCGGGCTCCTCGCCGCGCCGTCACGACACCACCCCGAGCTGTTGCGGCTCGTCGCCGGGAAGTAGTCCCGAGCTCCTACACCGGGCGTCCCTCGGCCGGCCGGCTGTCCCGTGGTGGTGCCGCCGGCGATCCCGGATGCGTGAGGCCATGGACGGCCACGAGGAAACCGATGAAGCCGATTCCGATCCCGCCGACCCCGGACCCGGCGATCGCGATCACGACGCCGCCGAGCGTCAGCTGGATCCCGAACAGCAGGTACCGGATGCCGAGGTCGTTCATCGCGGAAAACCCTCCCTCGCCTTGAACCCCAAGCGCTGCGAGATTACTCGCTCGCGAGCGGGATTCGGCCCTCGGCAATCAGCGGCATCGACCTCGGTCGCACGCCGGCGGCGTCGAAGATCGCGTTGGCGATGGCCGGAGCGAGGGCGATGATCGGCGTCTCGCCGGCGCCGGCCGACGGAATGTTCGGCTGGTCGAGCAGGACGATCTCGATCGGTGGGAGGTCGGTGATCCGGGGCACGCGGTAGTCGGTCATCGACGCGTTCGTCAGGACGCCGCCCGGCTCGAAGTGGACGGCCTCGAAGAGCGCGCCGCCGAGGCCCATCGAGATCGCGCCCTCGACCTGGTTCGTGAGCGCGTCGGGGTTGACGATGTGGCCGCAGTCGAACGCCACGACGATCCGGGTCAGGATCGGCCGGCGATCGTCGCCGAGTCGCAGCTCGACAGCCGTGGCGACTCGTGATTCCTTCTCGATGCCGCCCGCGATCCCGACGCCCATGCCCGGCGCTCGCTCCCGGGTCCAGTCGATGCGTGCCCCGGCCGCGCGGAACGCCGCGGCGAGCCGCGAATCGGAGAGGTGCGTGAGCCGCAGCTCCAGCGGGTCGATCTCCAGCGCGGCGGCGAGCTCGTCCATCGCCGACTCACGGGCAAAGTGGTTGGCCGTGGCGGCCAGGGCCCGATACGACCCCTGCCGGAGTGGCGACTCGGCCGGCTGGTACTCGATCCGAGCGCTCGGGACGTCGTACGGCCCGTCCAGCCCGAATGGCCCCGAGTTGAGGTTCGTCATGTCCCATGCCGTGAGGCGGCCATTGCGGTCGGCACCCGCGCGGATGTCGATCACGGCCGCTGGCCGGAAGTACGCGTGCCGGAACTCCTCCTCGCGGCTCCAGCGGAGCTTCACCGGCGCCTCGGCGGCTTGTGCCAGGCGCGCGGCCTCCACGGCGACCTCGCCGGCATGCTTGCCGCCGAACCCGCCCCCGAAGTCCGGCACGATCACCCGGACCGCGGATTCGGGAACACCCAGCTCGCTGGCCACGGAGGCGCGAACACCGAACGGCACCTGCGTGCCCGTCCAGATCGTCACGCGACCGTCGTCACTCCACTCGGCGACGGCCGAGCGCGTCTCCATCGGGACGTGCGCGACGAAGGCGGTCCGGTAGGTGGCGTCCAGGCGGACGGCGGAGCTGGCGAGCGCGTCCTCGACGTCGCCGCGCTCACGATGGAAGCGGCCCTCCCAGCTCTCGTCCGTTCGCGGGTGGGCACGGAGGTGCGATTCGAGATCGGCCTCGCCGGGCTCGTCCGGAAGCGACCACCCCGCGCTGGCTCGACCGAGCGCGAGCCGCGCCCCGGCTTCCGTCGCGGCCACGACCCCGACGAACGAGCCGTCGTGAACCACCGTCACGCCATCGCCTACCACTGCCGTGAGATCCACCGACCGCAGCTCGGCGCCGGCCGCGGGAGGCCGAAGGATCGCCCCGTGCCGCATCCCCGCCAGCGCGACGTCGGAGGGGAACCGCTTCCGGCCCGTCACGATCGATCGACCGGTCAGGCGGGCAGCACCGTGTCGCTCCGACAGTTCGGCGGAGTCATCGACCCATGGGCGATCGGCTGCTGCCACGACCTCGACCCGCCGCTGGCCTCGGACGAGCTCGCCGATCCCGTCCCGCGACGCAGCGGATTCGGCTGCCATCGCCTCGAGGACACGTCGCGTCGCGAGGCCGAGGACCCGCATCTCGCGACCGGCATCCGGCGTCGATCGGCTCCCGAATGTGCCCTGGTCGTGCGGGCACAGGTCGGTGTCGCCCATGACGAGTCGCACGTCCCCGATCGGGATCCCGAGCGCCTCGGCGAGGATCACCGACAGGCCGGTCCGGTTGTCCTGCCCGCCATCGACCTTCCCCGTGAACGCGATGACGATCCCACCCGCGCCGACCTGGAGCCACGCGCCCGAGGTGGTCGACCAACCACCCGAGTCGTCCGCCTCGGTGACGACGACGAGCCCGTCGGGCAGCACGTCGAACCACTCGCGGTCCCTGGAGTCCGTGAGGTCCCAGGGTGCCCTCGGCCGTGCGAGGTCGGCGAGCGCCCACGGATCGGCCGCAGGGTCCCGCCGCCCGCCGCTGTCCACCTCGTCCGGGCCCGGGTCACCACCGGACAGCTCGTCGGCGTTGAGCACGGCCTCGCGAATCCGGGCGTACGTGCCGCAGCGGCAGACGTTGCCCTCGAGCGCCCGGCGCACTCCCGAGTCGTCCGGATGCGTGTCGGTCTCGAGCAGGGCAACAGTCGAGAGGATCATCCCGGGCGTGCAGTAGCCGCACTGGAAGGCGCCCGCGTCCAGGAACGCGCGCTGGACCGGATGGAGCGTGTCCGCGGGCGCGAGCCCCTCGATCGTGAGCAGCTCGTGGCCGTGCGCCTCGGAGAGCGGCGTTCGGCAACTCCGGATCGGCCGACCGTCGAGGAGGACGGTGCAGGCGCCGCAGACCCCTTCGCCGCAGCCCGGCTTCGGACCGGTGACGTCGAGCTCGTCGCGCAGGACACCGATGAGCATTCGATCCGGCTCGATCGGGACGCCTGAGGCGATCCCGTTGACGACCAGTTGGACGGTCGCTCCGCGGTCGGTCGCGTCGGTCGACTGCACGGCCCGAGGCTAGTCCTTCCGGGGCCGGGGGGCGTCCGCCGGCTCATTTCCGGCCGAGGCCGTACCATGCCGGCACTCCTCGGACGACGTCGGATTCCGTCCGAGCTGCTGGAGCCCATGACGCGAGCGGTGCCGGGAGGCGCCCCGCGGACATGGCCTCGGCCGTCGGCCGGGCGGGTGGCTCCACGAGACCGGGATCGCGGCCCCCGAGGCCCGTCCCTTCCCCTGACGCACCGTGGAGGAGCGCCGCCATGCACGCATGCCCCCGTTCGCGCTGTTCGCGCGACCTCATGACCAGTCGACTCGTGGTCCCGCGCCGCGATGAGACGATCGACATCGCTTGAAGCGGGTCGCACTGCTGGCCCTTGCGACGTGCCTTCTCGCCGTCGCCTGCGGACAGGCCAGCGGCCACACGGCACCGTCGATCGCGACACTGCCAGCCTCGGCCTTCCATGCCGTGACTGACGACCTGCGCCCGACGCAGCCGACTGCGGCGGTCATCGACGACCTCGCCGCGCCAGCGCCGCCTCCGAGGCCGAAGGTCGGCGTGCCGGCGCCGCGCGTCCTGGTGGTTCGCAAGGCACCGAAGCCCAGGCCGATGCCGACGGTCGCCACCGCCAAGGCCTACGCCCTCCGGATCCTGGGATCGAGGCAGTACTCATACCTGAACGAGATCGCCATCCACGAGTCGGCCTGGAACCCGCACGCCGTCAATCGCAGCACGGGCGCCTATGGCATCCCCCAGGCCCTGCCCGGCTCGAAGATGGCCACGGCCGGCCCGGACTGGCACGACAACCCGGTCACGCAGGTCAAGTGGATGATCGGCTACATCATCGGCCGCTACGGCTCGGCGAGCGCCGCGTGGAGCTACTGGCTGTCGCATCACTGGTACTGATCGTCCCGTGCGATGGGCCATGCGGTTACGGGCCGATCACGGGCCGTCGTCAAGCGTCATCGGTGTCGTCGAACCGCCCGGATATCCCCACGCCGATTGCGCGAGCCGACCCATCGGCGAGCTG
>DASUHU010000363.1:0-5488 GCA_036273395.1 Candidatus Limnocylindrales bacterium | reverse complement strand
CGAGGGAGGCCGTCCTGCCAGGCGTGCTCGAGGTCCGCCACGGCGACGTCGACGGAGTCCGCGACCCGGGAACCGCGCTCCTCCGCCGCTCCGGTGGCTCCCGCGCCAGCGAGCTCCACGACCAGCCGGTCGCCGCCGACGAGCCCCAGCGCGGTCGCGGGCAGCTGTCGCTCCACCGCGCGGGCGAGGAGGGCCTCGGCCCGCTCCGGTCGGGACGTCACGACGATCCGACTCGGGCTCTCGCCGAACAGGTCCGCGGCGGGCGAGCTGGAGATCGGGAGCCGGAGCTCCGCCCCGAGGCCGGACCAGATCGCCATCTCGGCGAGGGCGACGCCGAGGCCGCCACCGGACACGTCCTGCGCGGCGGTCACGAGGCCATCCCCGATCGCGTCTCGGACGAACGCCTGCAGCCGCGCCTCGAGCTCGAGGTCGATGCCCGGAGCGCCATCCTCGGGCGCGAGGCCCGCGAGCGCGGCGTACTCGCTGCCGGCGAGGCCCGACGTCGGCCGTCCGACGAGGATCACGACATCGCCCGCGCGATCGAACGCGGGGCCGACCAGCCGCTCGATGTCGTCGAGCAGGCCGACCACCCCGATCTCCGGCGTGGGCGCGATGCGGCCGGCTGGCGAGGCGTTGTAGAGCGAGACGTTCCCGCCCGTCACCGGCAGGCCGAGCGCGCGGCACGCCTCGCCGAGGCCGCGGACGGCCTCGCGCAGCTGCCAGAACGCCTCGGGGTCGGTCGGATCGCCGAAGTTCAGGCAGTTCGTGACGCCGAGGGGCCGGGCCCCGGTGATCGAGACGTTGCGGCTCGCCTCGGCGACGCTCATCGCGGCGCCGAGCCAGGGGTCGAGGGCGGCGACGGAGGCGTTGGCGTCCGTGGCGGCCACGAGCGCCCGGGCCGGCGTGCGGGGCGCGATTCCCGCGCCACCGCCATCGACGCGGATGACGGCTGCGCCTCGGCCTGGCCCGGCGGCGGTGTTGGCCTGGACCGTCGAGTCGTACTGCTCGAAGACGGCCCGGCGGGAGGCGAGATTCGGCGATCCCAGGAGCGCCAGGAGCACGGCTCCGGGGTCCATCCCGCGTTCGGGCAGGTGGTCGCTCGAGTCGAGCGGGGCGCCGGGAGCGGGCGCCTGCCGGCGGCGAGCGGGCGGGGCCGCGAGCCGGTCGTGGACGATCGCGTCCGAGGTCAGCGCCCGGGCCGGCACGCGGGCGAGCTCCTCGCCTCCCCGTACCACGGTGACATCGCCGTCCTCGGTCACGAGCCCGATCACCGCGCAGGGCAATCCCCAGCGCCGGCAGATCGCCTCGACGTCGGGCAGGCGCTCTGGTCGGACGACCGCGAGCATCCGCTCCTGGCTCTCCGAGATCATGACCTCGAATGGCTCGAGCCCGGGCTCCCGCCTCGGCACCGCGTCGAGCTCCAGCCGCACGCCGGTCCCGGCCCGGTCGGCCATCTCGGAGACGCCGCAGGTGATCCCGGCGGCGCCGAGGTCCTGGAGCCCCTCCACCAGGCTGCCCTCGATGAGCTCGAGCGAGGCTTCGATGAGCAGCTTCTCGGCGAACGGATCGCCGACCTGGACCGAGGGACGCTTCGACGCGCCACCGTCCGCGAACGTCGCGGAGGCGAGCACCGACGCTCCCCCGATGCCGTCGCGACCCGTCGCGCTGCCGAAGAGGACGACGAGGTTGCCCGGTCCGGGCGCGGCGGCCCGGGTGAGGCGCCCCTCCTCGAGCAGGCCGATGGCCATGACGTTCACCAGCGGATTGCCCTGGTACGACGGCTCGAACACGAGCTCGCCCCCCACCGTCGGGACGCCGACGCAGTTGCCGTAGCCGCCGACCCCCCGGACGATGCCATCGACCAGGTGCCGCGTCCGGGCATCGGTCGGGTCCCCGAACCGCAGCGCATCGAGGACGGCGACCGGACGAGCGCCCATCGCGAAGATGTCCCGCAGGATCCCGCCGACACCCGTGGCGGCGCCCTGGTACGGCTCGACCGCGCTCGGGTGGTTGTGCGATTCGATCTTGAACGCGACGGCGAGGCCATCGCCGATCGAGACCACCCCCGCGTTCTCGCCGGGCCCCGCGACGACGCCCTCGCCCCGGGTCGGCAGGGTCCGGAGCAGGGGCCTCGAGCTCTTGTACGAGCAGTGCTCGCTCCACATCACGCCGAACATCGCCAGCTCGAGGTCGTTCGGCTCGCGTCCGAGCCGCTCGACGATCGCGTCGAGCTCCTCGTCGGTGAGGCCCAGCGCCCGGTGGAGCCGCTCGGTCGGCTCGGCAGGCCTGCCCGCGGCTGGCTCGGCGGGCCTGCCCGCGGCTGGCTCGGCAGGCTCCCTCCGTTCGTCGAGCATCGTCATGCGGCGCTGCCAACCACCACGCGGGCCGTCGGGGTCCGCGCCGCGCTGGCCGCCGCATCCACGAGCGACCGCAGGATCCCCATCCCGTCGACGCTTCCGAGGGCCGCCTCGGCGGCGCGTTCCGGATGCGGCATCAGCCCGCCCACATTGCCCGCCGCGTTGATCACGCCGGCGATGGCTCGAACGCTGCCGTTCGGGTTGTCGCCGATGTACCGGAACAGGACCTGGCCGTCGCGCTCGAGGGCATCGAGCGTCGCGTCGTCGGCGTAGTAGCAGCCCTCGCCATGGGCGATGGGCAGGCGCAGCGGGCCGCGGTCCGCGAGGCGCGAGGTGAACGGGGTGTCGAGCCGCTCCGGCGCGATTCGCACGTCCCGGCCGAGGAACCGAAGGCCGCGATTCCGGAGCAGCGCGCCCGGCACGAGGCCGGCCTCGGCCAGGACCTGGAAGCCGTTGCAGATTCCGAGGACGAGGCCGCCATGAGCGGCGAACTCGGCCACGGAGCGCATGACCGGGCTGAAGCGGGCGATGACTCCGGCGCGCAGGTAGTCGCCGTAGGCGAAGCCGCCCGGCAGGACGACCGCGGCGACGCCGTCGAGCGACGCCTGCTCGTGCCACAGCGGCACCGCCTCGCCCCCGGCGAGCTCGATCCCGCGGACCGTGTCCCGATCGCAGTTCGAGCCGGGGAAGACGACGACCCCGATCCGCGTCATCCGACCCGATCCCCCGTGGTCGCGGGGGCAGCCTCGGCGTCGAGCGCCTCGACCGCGAACGACTCGATGAGCGGGTTGGCGAGCAGCTCGGCCGCGAGGCGCTCCACGGACGCTCGCGCGGATGCCTCGTCCCCGGCCTCGACCGTCAGCTCGACCCGTCGGCCCACGCGAACGCCGCCGACCCCTTCGATCCGGAGGTGGCCGAGGCTGCCCTCGACGGCTCGGCCCTGGGGATCGAGGATGCCGGGCTTCGGCAGGACGTTGACCGCGAAGCGGTAGGCGCTCATGGGGCGACGACGTCCTCCGCGAGGTACCGCGCGAAGCTGGCACCGGTGATCCGCTCGTATGCCTCGATGTAGCGCGACCGCGTGCCGGCCACCACGTCGTCCGGCAGTGCCGGGCCGGGATCGGTCTTGTCCCAGGGCTGCCGCTCGAGCCAGTCCCGGACGAACTGCTTGTCGAAGCTCGGCTGCGGGCCGCCCGGCGCGTACGCCTCGGCATCCCAGAACCGCGAGGAGTCCGGCGTCAGGACCTCGTCGCCGATCACGACGTGGGTCCTGCCCTCGGTCCCATCGTGGCCGAACTCGAATTTCGTGTCGGCGAGGAGCAATCCCCGATCCTCGCAATGACTGGCCGCGAGCTGGTACAGCGCCATGGCGAGGGCGCGCGCCTGCTCCGCCACCTCAGGTCCGACGACGTCGACCACGTGATCGAACGAGATCGGTTCGTCGTGGATGCCACCTTCGGCCTTCGTCGACGGCGTGAGGATCGGAGTCGGGAGCCGATCTCCCTCGACGAGCCCCGGCGGGAGCGCGACCCCGGAGATCGCTTGGGACCGCTGATAGTCCTTCCACCCGGACCCGGCGAGGAATCCCCGGACAACCCACTCGACGGGGTACATCGCGAGCTTCCTGACGATCAGAATCCGACCCCGGAGATCACGCGTGTGGGTCCCGACATCCGCGACGGTGGTCGGATCCGTCGAGAGCAGGTGGTTCGGGATGGTGCTTGCCGTCCGACCGAACCAGAAGCGCGAGAGCCCGGTCAGGATCTTGCCCTTGTCCGGAATCACGGTCGGCAGCACGACATCGAACGCGCTCAATCGATCCGAGGCGACGAGGAGCAACCGCTCGGAATCGAGCTCGTAGAGGTCCCGGACCTTGCCCGACCGGACGAAGCGGTCGGCGGTGAAGGTCGTCATGCGCGGCTCCCGGCCGCAGGCGCGGCCGCCACGGCCCCCGCCTCGAGGGCGTCGAGCCGCGCGATGACCTCGCGAACGTGGGTGAGGTGCCGGGCATCGTCGAAGCAGGCATCGAGGTCGGCAAGGGTCAGGACCTCGGCGACGCGCGGATCGATCGAGAGCAGCTCGCGCAGCGGGCGCCGCTCGTCCTGGGCCCGGAGGGAGGCCGCCTGGACGATCGCGTAGGCCTGCTCCCGCGAGAGGCCGCCGCGCTCGACCAGCGCCAGCAGGACGCGCGACGACGCGTGGAGCCCGAGGCCGCGCTCGATGTTCTCGCGCATCCGGTCCTCGCGGACCACGAGCCCCTCGACAAGGCCGACGCTTTTCTGGAGCAGGTAATCGAGCAGGATGGTCGCGTCGGGCAGCACGATCCGCTCGGCCGATGAGTGGCTGATGTCGCGCTCGTGCCACAGCGGCTGGTTCTCGAAGCCCACCTGCGCGTAGCCGCGAAGGACCCGTGCCAGCCCGGCGATCCGCTCGGACAGGATCGGATTGCGCTTGTGCGGCATCGCGGACGAGCCCTTCTGGCCGGCCTTGAACGGCTCCATCAGCTCCCCGATCTCGGTGTGCTGGAGGTTCCGAATCTCGGTCGCGAGCCGCTCCAGGCTGCCGCCGAGGATCGCGATCGACGCGAGGAATGCCGCGTGGCGGTCGCGCTGGACGATCTGCGTGCTCACTGGATCGACCTTCAGGGCGAGGCCGTCCATGACCTCGGCCTCGATCTCGGGGCCGAGGTGGCTGTACGTCCCGACCGGGCCGGACAGCTTGCCCGTGCCGATCTCGTCGGTTGCCGCGGCGAGGCGCCGCAGGCCCCGGTCGATCTCGAAGGCCCAGCCGGCGAGCTTGAGCCCGAACGTCGTCGGCTCGGCGTGAACTGAGTGGGTCCGGCCCATCATCAGGGTCGTCGCATGCTCCCGGGCGAGGCGGACGAGGACGGCGATCAGGCGGTCGGCATCGCGGAGGAGCAGCTCGCCCGCGGCTCGCAGCTGCAGCGCGAGGGCGGTGTCGACGACATCCGACGAGGTCAGGCCGAGGTGGAGATACCGGCCCTCCGGCCCGACCCGCTCGGCGACCTGGCTCACGAACGCGATGACGTCGTGATCCGTGGTCGCCTCGATCTCGGCGATCCGGTCGACGTCGACGGCGGCGCGGGCCTCGATCGCCTCGCGCGCAGCCGC
>DASUHU010000362.1:0-4544 GCA_036273395.1 Candidatus Limnocylindrales bacterium | reverse complement strand
GGACGGCGAACGCCGCCGTTCCAGGACCGCTCTCGCAGAGGCCCGTCGCGATCAGCCGGCGGGTGCCCTTCGATGTCGTCCGGGCTGCCCGACCACGGCCTCCTCGACCGCGATTAGCACTCTCGACCCGAGAGTGCTAGCGAGTGTATTGGGGCCCGGCGAGCGCTGTCAACCGGGGGCTGCTGGAGGCGTTCGGGGCCGGCCCGCTGGGATCCGGAAGGTCCGGTCGTAGGCCTCGACGAGGGTGTCGCCGAGCTCGTCCGGCGCGACGTCGCGGATCTCCGCCAGGCGCTCGGCGGTGACCCGGACCCAGGCCGGCTCGTTCCGTCGCCGCGGCGCTCCCGGCGGCGAGAGGAACGGCGAGTCGGTCTCGGTGAGCAGCCGCTCGGGCGGCACGCGGCGGGCGACCGCCTCGAAGGTCGGCCCTTCCCCAGTGCGGAACGCGAGGCCGGAGATGGAGATTGCGAGGCCGCGGGCCAGGACCTCGTCGGCGAACGCCGCCGATCCCGAGAAGGAATGGATGATCGCGGCCGGCGCTTCCCGGCGGGCGCGCTCGCTTGCGGTGATCCCGGCGTCGGCCAGGAGATCGAGGAGGTCGTCGTGGGCCTGGGTCTCGCCAACCGCCGAGCGGCAGTGGATGATCACCGGCTTGTCGAGCGCCAGGCCAAGCTCGAGGTGGCGGCGAAGGTTCGTCCGCTGCGCCTCGACCGGCGAGAACAGCCGGTCGTAGTCGAGGCCCGTCTCGCCGACCGCGACGGTCCGATGGTCCGCCGCAAGCCGGGCCACGGCCTCCCAGGCCGAGGCGTCCGCCCGACCCGCCTCGTGGGGATGAATCCCCGCTGCGGCATCGAGCCAGGGCTCGTGCGTGACGAGCTCGAGCGCGGCCCATGACGACGCCTCGTCCCAGCCGGGAACGAGCATCCGGACGACGCCCGCCTCGCGGGCCGCGAGGAGGACCGCCGCGCGATCGTCGTCGAACCGCTCGGACTGGATGTGGCAGTGGCTGTCGACGAGGAGCACGCCGAGCGGTTCCCTACCCGCCGCCGAGTCCCGCGACGAGCGCCGCGCCGAGGAGGACCAGGGCCACCGCGAGGACCTGCCGGAAGCGCCGCTCGGGCAGCCGTCGCAGGACCGGCGCGCCGAAGAACGTGCCCACGATGGTGCCGGCCGCGAGGAGGAGGATGAAGCCCGCGTTCGCGACGAGGTCCGGGCCGTTCGTCGCGACATAGACCGGCACGCGAGCGAGATCGACGAGGATCGCGGTCGCGGTTGCCGTCGCGACGAGCGCCCGCGGCTCGAGCTCGAATCGAAGCAGGGCCGCCGATCGGATCCCGCCCTGGTTCCCGACGAGGCCGCCGAAGCCGCCGGAGGCGACGCCGGCCGCCGCGGCGATGGGCCCCCCAAGCACGACGCCTCGGAGGACGCCGGTCAGCTCGAGCAGGCCGGCGAGGATCAGCAGCGCGCCGAGGACGATCGACAGGATCGAGCTCGCCGCGAGCCCGTGGAGCACCGCACCGACGAGGCCGCCGACGGCGCTCGCGAGCCCGAACGACACGAGCACGCGCCGATCGATCGCGTCGCGCAGGGCCCACAGCCGGACGCCCGTCGCGAGGGCGTGCGGGATCGCGACGACCGCGACGGCAGCCTTCGTGCCGATGAGGACCCCCAGGGCCGGCGTCAGGAGGCTGCCGATCCCGAAGCCCGCGACGGCCGCCACGGCGCCGGCGACGACGGCAAGCCCACCGAGAAGCGCGACCGCGAGCTCGGTGGGCATGGAGCTAGGCCGGGTTCTCCCAGAGGCCGATCTCGCTGCCCTCGGAGTCCAGGACCGCGGCGTACCGGCCCATGCCCGGGATCTCGGTCGGCGGCTGGACGACCTTGCCGCCGTGCTGCTCGGCCGCGGCGACCGCGTCCTCGAGCTTGTCGACGGTGATGTACAGCCGGACGACGCTGCCGACGCTCTCGCCGCGCTTGCCCAGCCCGCCGCCGTGTCCCTCCTCGGTCCGGAACAGGAAGTAGCCCGGGAAGTTCGGCGTCTCGCTGAACTCCCAGCCCGCGACCGCCTCGTAGAAGGCCTTCGCCCGAGCGGGATCGTCAGCCGGGAACTCGACGTGGGTGATGGTGCCCTTGGCCATGTCGGACCTCCTTGTCGTTCATGCCGAGGCGGCCGCGTCGCGGCCCTCGGCCTCGAGGCGTGGGAACAGCGGGACGGGCGTTCCGAGCCGCGCCGGCTCGGCGCCCGTCGATGCGGCGGTTCGGCCGCCACCCCATTCGAGGAGCAAGAGGAGCGGCGGCCCGCCGTTGCCATCGGCGTCGTACGGATACGCGTGGCCGACCTGCTCCAGGACGCGCGGGGCGATCGACGGCATGAACGGCGCGGCCGCGAGGGCCACGAGCCGGGCGCTCTCGACGAGATCGCCCAGCACCGCTTCCAGTCGAGCCCGCGACTCCGGGGATCGGGCGAGGACCCACGGCTGCTCCGCCTCGACGAACCGATTGGCCGCCCCGACGAACTCCCACAGGGCCGCGATCGCCTCGTGCAGGAGGCAGGCCTCGAGCTTCTCGGCGACAAGCGGGCGCGCGGCGGCCCAGGCGACCGCGAGGCTGGAGCGGTCCGCTGGCGCCGGCTCGGGCCGCCGGCCGTCGAGGTACCGGCCGGCCATCGTGACCGTCCGGTTGACGAGGTTCCCGAAGTCGTTCGCGAGGTCGGCGTTGTAGCGCCGCACGAAGCTGTCCCAGGAGACCTCGGAGTCGCGGTCGAAGGCGACCTCGCGGAGCGTGACGAAGCGCGCGCCGTCGGGCCCGAAGGCCGCGACGACATCGGCCGGCTCGAGCATGTTCCCGCGGCTCTTGCTCATCCGCTCGCCGCCACGGGCCATGAGCCAGCCGTGGACCCAGACCTTCCGCGGCAGCTCCAGCCCGGCGCTCATGAGCATCGCCGGCCAGATGATCGTGTGGAAGCGATTGATGTCCTTGCCGATGACGTGGAGGTCGGCCGGCCACCACCGCGCGAACTCGGCCGGCTCGTCCGGGAAGCCGGCGCCAGTGATGTAGTTGATGAGCGCATCGAACCAGACGTAGATGACCCCAGCCTCGGGATCCCACGATCCGTCCTCGCGCTCGGCGCTCTCGCCGTCCTCCCTGATCGGGAACGGGATGCCCCAGTGGAAGGTCTCCCGGCTGATCGAGATGTCCTCGAGGCCCGCCTTGAGGAACGCGATCATCTCGTTCCGGCGATGCTCCGGCTGGACCCAGTCGGGGTGCTCCTCGAAGTACGCCAGCAACCGGTCGCGATAGGCCGAGAGCCGGAAGAACCAGTTGCGCTCGGTCAGCCACTGGAGCTCGATCGTCGGGTGATTCGGGCAACGCGGCTTGCCGTCGGGCCCGTCCTCGAGGTCGCTCGGCGCCTTGAAGCCCTCGCTCGGGCAGTACCAGCCCTCGTACTTCCCGAGGTACACGTCGCCGTTGGCGTAGGCCCGCCGGACCATCTCCTGGCTCGCCCGGCGATGGTCCGCGTCGGTCGTCCGGATGAACCGGTCCGGGGCGATGAGGAGCGAGTCCTCGGCCGAGGTGAACAGCTCGACCATCTCGTCGACGAAGGCCTTCGTGTCCTTGCCGAGCTCCGCCGCCCGCTCCGCGATGTTCACCGAGTGCTCGTCGGTGCCGGTCAGGAACCGCGTCTCATCGCCCGCCATCCGGTGCCAGCGCGCGATAACGTCCGCGCCGATGACCTCGTACAGGGTGTGGAGGCCCGGCCGGTTGTTCGGATAGGCGATGGCGGTGGTGAGGTAGTAGCGGGGGCGATCGGGCACGGGAACCTCGCGGTTCGGTGGCGTGGGCTTGGGTCGCGGCACCGGCGCGGGAGCGCGGGCGCGACCGGTGGTCGGCGGTCGGCCGGGGAGCGCTAGGCCCTCGAACGGCTCGACCGCCCGGGCATCGCCATGCGATTCCCGATGCAGGTCACGCTGGGATTATGGGCTCAGTGACGGAAGTGACGCTTCCCGGTGATGAACATCGCCGCGCCTGCCCGTTCGACCGCTGTCAGGACCTCGGCGTCGCGCACCGAGCCACCGGGCTGGACGATCGCCCTCACCCCGGCGTCGAGCAGGACCTGCGGGCCATCCGGGAACGGAAAGAACGCATCCGAGGCCGCTGATGCACCCGCCGCTCCCCCACCCGCCGCGTGGAAGCGCTCGGCCTTCGCGACCGCCTGGCGGCAGGCGTCGACGCGGCTCACCTGGCCCGATCCGAGCCCGACGAGCCTGCCCCCGCGCACGAGGACGATGGCGTTCGAGGTGACGCCCCGGCAGAGCCGCCAGGCGAGGTCGAGGTCCGCTCGCTCGGCATCGGTCGGGGCGCGCGACGAGAGCTGGGCCCACTCGGCGGGGTTGTCGGTTGAGTCGTCGGGAGCCTCCACGAGGATCGCGCCGCCGGCGGATCGGATCGAGCCGAGCGCGTCCACCCGATAGCGGCCGTTCGGGCGAACGCCGCCGGCGGGGCCGCCCGGGATGGCCGGGTCCAGCACGACCCGGAGGTTCGGCTTC
>DASUHU010000361.1:0-2215 GCA_036273395.1 Candidatus Limnocylindrales bacterium | reverse complement strand
CAGCACGAACGTGGGCGGCGCCACGGAGACCTGCGTCGAGTAAAAGATCTTCGGCCGCCGACCCTTGGTCACGGGCGGCTCGCGCCGATCGACGGCCGCGGCGAGGATCCGGTTGAGCTCACCGGTCGCGATCCGGTGCCGCCGCTCGCCCCAGACGTCGACGGCCAGCTCGATGACCCGATCGACCCGCTGACCGGTCTTCGCCGAGAGGCTGACGACCGGCGCGAAGTCGAGGAACGGGGCCTCGTGATGGATCCACTCGACGTACTGGTCGAACGTCCGCCCGGTCTTTTCCTCGACCGCGTCCCACTTGTTGACCGCGACGACGAGCCCCCGGCCCTCCTCGACGACGTAGCCCGCGATGTGGGCGTCCTGGGCGGTCAGGCCGTCGACGGCATCGATGAGCAGGATCGCGACGTCGGCCCGGGCGATCGCCTTGAGCGACCGCAGCGTCGAGTAGCGCTCGGCGGCGCTGCCGGTGGCGACCTTGCCGCGGCGGCGAATGCCGGCCGTATCGATGAGGACCACCTCGCCCCGACCGAAGGTCAGGCGGCTATCGATGGCATCGCGCGTCGTGCCGGGCACGTCGGACACGATCGAGCGCTCGTGGCCGAGCAGGGCGTTCAGCAGGCTCGACTTCCCGACGTTCGGGCGCCCGACGAGCGCGATCGCCGGCACGAGGGACTCGAGGTCCTCGGGCTCGAGCGCCGCGACGGGCCCGAGCTCGCCGTCGTCAAGCGCCCCCTCGACGTCGTCGAGGATCGTCGCCTCGCGCTCGAGCGCGGTCTCGGCGGCGTTCGGCGGCGGCAGGCGGAGCACCAGCTCGTCCAGGAGGTCCGCGACGCCGCGCCCGTGGTTGGCCGCGATCGGCAGCGTCGGCTCGAAGCCGAGGCTCCAGAACTCGGCGGCCTCCAGCTCGCGCCTCGGGTTGTCGCTCTTGTTGACCGCGAGGAGCACCGGCGCCGGCGCCCGACGGAGCAGGTCGGCTGCTTCGAGGTCCGCGGGCGTCGGGCCGGCGGCCGCGTCGACGAGGAACAGGATCGCGTCCGCCTCGGCGATCGCGACCCGGGCCTGCTCCTGGACCTTGGCCTCGATCGGATCGTCCGGGTCCACTTCGAGCCCGCCCGTGTCCACGACGAGGAACCGACGGCCGTTCCACTCGCCGTCGCCGTACAGCCGGTCACGCGTCGTCCTCGCCCGATCCTCCACGATCGCGGTCCGTTCGCCGACGATCCGGTTGAAGAGCGTGGACTTGCCGACATTCGGGCGCCCGACGATGGCGACGACGGGCAGCGACTGGCTCATCCCGAATCTCGCCCGAGTGCCGGCCGGCTCAGGCCGCGGGCGCGGCGGTCGAGCCCGGCAGGGCGGCGGTCGGGAGCGACGTCGTCCGGCCGGCCGGCGTCGCCGCCAGGGCGAAGGCCTCGTCGGCCAGCCGCGCGGCGTCGGCCGCGGCATCGCGGGTCCCGGCCATCTCGAGGATCCGGCGCGCGACGGCGTGGAGGTCCTCGATGGGCGTCGAGGTCCCGCCGGTCACACCGACGATTCGAGCCCCCTCGAAGACGCCCGGGTCCTCGAGGTCGTGCACGGACTCGATCTGGATCGCCCGCGTCCCGGCGATCCCGCACAGGCGCGTCAGCTCCTTGGTGTTGGCCGACGATCGACCGCCGACGACGACCATGAGGTCGACGCCCCGCGCCGCCTCGAGGGTGTCCTCCTGGCGCCGGATCGTGACCGGGCAGACGGTGTTCACGATCTTGAGCTCGTGGCTGCGCGAGACCATGTAGGCGGCGAGCTTCTCGAACTTCCAGGGCGGCTGGGTGCTCTGCGAGATGAGCGCCATCTTCTTGCGCTTCGGGATCCGCTCCCAGTCCTCTTCCTCGTCGACCACGATCGAGTCCGGCGCGAAGCCGAGCAGGCCCACGACCTCGGGGTGCTGGGGCGTGCCGAGCAGGACGATCGTGTAGCCCTCGGCGACGAGCCGCTGGAGCTCCTTCTGTTCCTGGATGACCCAGGTGCAGGTGCCGTCGATGACCTCCAGGCCGCGAGCCTCGGCCCGGGCCATGACCTCGGGCTTCACCCCGTGAGCGCGGATGACCACGGCCGCACCCCGATCGACATCGTCGAGCGAGGCGACGGTATGGATCCCGAGCGCATCGAGGTCCGCGATCACGCCCTCGTTGTGGACGACCTGGCCGAGGGTGCTCGTCGGCTT
>DASUHU010000360.1:0-2836 GCA_036273395.1 Candidatus Limnocylindrales bacterium | reverse complement strand
CCTCGAGCTCGCCGAGGCGCGTCGAGCCGAGCTTCGCGATGAGCGCGGGCAGGAGCGTCTCGGTCAGGCGCCCGATCTCGGCGTGATCCGCCTCTCGGGCGTCGGGTCGACGCCCGTCGCGCTTCGCTTCCGGCACGGCTCAGTCCTCCTCGTGCGCGGGCGGCTCATCGCGCGCCCACCGACCGGGATCGAGGAGATCGCGGAGGCGATCGCCGAACCCACGGCTCGGTGGGGGCGCCACCACCGGTGGGGCAGCCTCCTCAGTGTACGAGCCGAGTGCGCGATACCGCCGATAGCGCGCCGCGACGAGCTCGTCTGGCGTCCACTCGGACAGCCGATCGAGCTCCTGGACGATGACCGTCCGGAGGCGCCGGGCCGTCTCCGCGGGATCCGTGTGGGCACCCTCGCCGGGTTCCGGCACCACCCGATCGACGACGCCGAGCTCGAGCTGGTCCTGGGCCGCCATCTTCATCGCGAGCGCGGCCGTCGGCGCCTCGTCGGCGGTCCGCCAGAGGATCGATGCGCAGCCTTCCGGGCTGATCACGCTGTAGACGGCGTTCTCGAGGGCGATGACGACATCGCCGACGGCGATCGCGAGCGCGCCGCCGGAGCCGCCCTCACCGGTGATGATCGCGATGATCGGGGTCCGGAGGCGGGTCATCAGGCCGATGCTCCGGGCGATCGCGTCGGCGATCCCGCGCTCCTCGGACTCCGGCCCGGGATGCGCCCCGGGCACGTCGACGAAGGTCACGACCGGGAGCGCGAACCGCTCCGCGAGCTCCATGACCCGCATCGCCTTGCGATACCCCTCGGGATGCGGCATCCCGAAGTTCCGCCGGATGTTCTCGTCGGTGTCGGCGCCCTTCTGCTGCCCGACGAAGGCGATCCGACGGCCCTCGATCCGGGCGAAGCCCGCGACGATGGCGGGGTCATCGCCGAATCCCCGATCGCCGTGCAGCTCGATGACCTCGTCGGCGATGTGCCGGAGGAACTCGAGGGTCCGCGGCCGCGCGAGGTTGCGGGCGAGCTGGACGCGCTGCCACATCGCGGCCTTCGGATCGGCGCCGATCGCCGCGGCGCCGCCGGCACCGGCGCCGTCGCCATCGCCCCTGCGCCCGCGGGAGAGCACGCGGTCAACCATGGGGTGGCTCCTCGGGCGCGCCGCCACCGGCGAGCGACGAGAGGAACCCGATCGGGCTGAACGTGCCCCGGTCCCGGCTGTTCCCGGTGCCATTGCCATTCGCGGTCGGGTCATGAGCCGGCTGCATGAACCGCAGGAGGGCCGCGATCTCGCCGCGAAGCTCTCGCCGGTGGACGACCCGATCGACGAAGCCGTGGTCGAAGAGGAACTCCGAGCGCTGGAAGTCGGGCGGCAGCTCCTGGGCGATCGTGCCCGCCGCGACGCGGGCGCCGGCGAAGCCGATCAGCGCGTTGGGCTCCGCGATGTTCACGTCGCCGATCACCGCGTACGAGGCGAACACGCCGCCCGTCGTCGGATCGCTCATCACGCTGACGTACGGCACCCGGGCGGCCTTGAGCCGCTCGAGCGCGCCGACGGTCTTCGCCAGCTGCATGAGCGCGAGCGTGCCCTCCTGCATCCGCGCACCGCCCGAGGCGGACACGACGACGAGCGGGATCCGCTCCTGGAGGGCGTCCTCGGCGGCGCGCGTGACCTTCTCCCCGACGACCGCGCCCATCGAGCCGCCCATGAACCCGAAGTCCATGACGCAGATCGAGACCTCGTGCCCGTCGATCCGGCCTGTGCCGCGGATCGCGGCGTCACGCATCCCGGTCGAGAGCTGGGCGGCGGCCACCCGATCCGGGTACGGCTTCTGGTCGACGAACGAGAGCGGGTCGAGCGACTGGAGGCCCGGATCGCGCTCCTGGAAGGAGTGCTCGTCGAGGAGCATCCCGAGGCGCGCTCTGGCCGAGAGCCGGAAATGGTGGCCGCAGTTCGGACAGATCCGATCGGCCTTGTCGAGGGTCTTGTTGAAGAGCATCTCCGAGCAGCTCGGGCACTTCGTCCAGAGGTCCGGCGGGTAGGCGTCCTTGCGGGGCCGGAACGACGGCAGCTTGATCGGCATCAGGCCCTCGCCCTCGAGTGGGCCGCACGGGCGGCTCGGGCCATCGGGGACCGGCGCGGCCCGCGACGGCGCCAGGCGATCCAGGCCGCGCCGGCGAGGCTCAGTGCGGAAGCGGCCACGGCGCTCCCGACGAGGACCGTGCGGTCGGGGTGCTCGTCGAGATCATCGTCCTCGGGCGTCGCGAGCGGGTCGGGAGCGAGTGGACGGAGCGGTGACGGAATCGCCGCCGCGCCACGCTCGGCGCCGGCGGCCATCGGCAGGCGCATCGACGCGGCGGCCTCGGCGAGCCGGAGCGCGAGCCGCTCCTCGAACCGGAAGCTCGGGTGGAACCGCGGAAGGTCGCCGGCGAGTCGCCGCGAGACCAGGCGGACAGCCTCGTCGAGGGGACCGGTGTCGTGCGGATTCGACCGTCCTGCGAGCAGCGAGTCCAGGTAGCGGTCCGTGACGAGCGCCTCGATCTCGCCGCCGTCGCGGGCCAGGAGCGTCATCGGGCGGGGCGCCCGCGCTCCTTCGGTCGGTCGATCCCGAGGTCGCGGGCGACGTTCCGGAGCGCGCGATGGATCAGCACCCGGACGGCACCTTCGGACTTGCCCAGGACGCCCGCGATCTCCGCCGTCGACATCTCGTCGACGAACCGGAGCACGAGCGCGCGCCGGCGATCGCCGGCCAGGCGACCCACCGCCTCCATCGCCGCGCTCGCCTCGTCGCGCCGGACGACCGTCGCCTCGACATCGCCGGCGGCGGAGGCATCG
>DASUHU010000359.1:0-5254 GCA_036273395.1 Candidatus Limnocylindrales bacterium | reverse complement strand
CCGCCGTGGGGCTGTGGCCGCCGGCGCGCCGTGGCCGCCGGGGCGCCGTGACCGCCGTAGCGCCGTGGCCGCCCGGGCGCCGTGGCCGCCGCGACTCCTCGGCCCCCTGTGTCGCGCCGGACCTCGAGCGCGCCGCCATGGCGCGCCGGAACTCCGACGGGCGGCCCGCCGGCGCGCGAGCCCGAGCCGAGACCGCGGAACGGCGTCCCCTCGCCGCGGTGTTCGACGCGAGCGCGGACCCTAGACTTCGGGCGATGCCAGCCCAGTTTCGAGCGCCCCGCGGAACGCGCGACATCCTGCCCGCGGAGCGGGTCGTCTGGTCGCGGGTGGAGGCCGCGGCCCGCGAGGTCGCGGCCCGGTATGGCTACCGCGAGATCGAGACCCCGCTGTTCGAACAGAGCGCGGTGTTCGAGCGCGGGGTCGGCGAGGTCACCGACATCGTCGAGAAGGAGCTGTTCCGCGTCTCGCCGTCACGAGGCGAGGAGCGCGAGCGCTGGGCCCTTCGGCCGGAGGCCACCGCCGGCATCGTCCGGGCCTATCTCGAGCACGGTCTCCACACGCTGCCCCAGCCGCTTCGGCTCAACCTCTACGGGCCGATGTTTCGATACGACCGGCCCCAGGCCGGCCGGTACCGGCAGTTCTGGCAGTGGGACGTCGAGGCGATCGGGGATTCAGGACCCGCGATCGACGCCGAGATCATCGAGCTCGGGCTGCGGTTCTATCGATCGGTCGGGCTGACGACGGTCGAGGCGAAGCTCAACTCGATCGGCGACTCGGCCTGCCGGCCCGCCTACATCAAGCTGATTCGCTCGTACTTCGCGAGCCATCGGGAGCGGCTGCCGGAGACCGAGCGGCGGCGCCTCGAGACCAATCCGTTGCGGCTCCTCGACTCGAAGGATGCCGCGCTCGCCGAGCTCAACGCCGGCGCTCCGAGGCTGGTCGATCACCTGTGCCAGCCCTGCGCGGACCACTTCGCGGCGGTCCGGACCCACCTCGACGCGCTCGGGGTTCCGTATCGAATCTCGCCGGAGATCGTCCGCGGCCTCGACTACTACACCCGGACGACGTTCGAGTACTTCATGCCCGGCGCCGAGGGTCAGCAGGACGCCCTCGGGGGCGGTGGCCGGTACGACGGCCTCATCGAGCTGCTCGGTGGTCGTCCCACGCCGGCGATCGGCTACGCGCTCGGGATCGACCGCGTCGTCGGCGCGGTCCAGGAGCTGGGCGAGGCCGAGGCCGGGCGGGCCGAGGGCGCAGCCCTCACCGTCGTCGTCGGCGCCGATCCTGGCGATACCGCCGGGCGCCTCCGGCTGGCCACCGACCTTCGCGCGGCCGGCCTGACCGCCCGGGCCGACCTCTCGACGCGGAAGCTGGGGAAGCAGCTCGATGCGGCTGCCCGCGACGGCGCCCACTTCGCGGTGATCCTGGGCGACCAGTCTGCGACTGCTGACGACGCGCGCGGCGGAGCCTCAGGGGATCGCGGCTCCGAGGACCGCGGCGCCGAGGTCCGCGGCTCCGAGGTCCGCGGCTCCGCTGCCCGCGGCTCGGCGGCGAGCGGCCACGTCCAGCTCCGCGACCTGCCGGCGGGCACGCAACGGAGCGTTGCGCAATCGGACCTCGTGCGAGAGCTCGAGCGAGCCAACCAGACGCATCACCATGGCTGAGCCGACGGAGTCCGTGCCGCGCCGAGGTCCGTGCCGCGACCGGTGCCGGGGCCGGTGCCTCGGGCCGATCTGCCTGCCGCCTAGCAACCTGGAAACTACGGATCAGCAGAATCGGCTGATTTTCCTGCCGCGTAGCAACGGCCACGGTTGGAGGGGAGGGAAATCGGGCCAGAATCGATGATCCGCAGTACGGGTGCTGCTATCTGGAAGGAACGTGCGGTTGCGGGGGCGGACGCGCGAGCGTCGCAGGTGCGGGCGTGCGAGCGTCGCGGGAGCGGCGCGCGAGCGTCGCGGGTGCGGACGCGCGAGCATCGCGCGATTCACGTGGGGCCATCCCGCGGGCCGCGCGTGAGCATCGCGGGGGGAGAGGGAGAGCCAGCCAATCGGGCGAGTCGAGATCGGGGGGCTGATCGATGGGCGCCATGGATCGTTGGGATGACGGCTCGGGCTACGAGGCCTACGTCGGGCGCTGGAGCCGGCGCGTCGCGGAGCGATTCCTGCCCTGGCTGGACGTCCCGCGCGGCGCCCATTGGGTGGACGTCGGTTGCGGGACGGGGGAGCTGACCCGCGCGATCCTCGTCCTGCAAGCGCCGGAGTCCGTGCTGTCGATCGATCCGTCCGCCGGGTTCCTCGCCAGGGCCCGCCTGCTGACGCGCGACACGCGAGCGGAGTTCGTCGAGGGCACGGCGTCGAGGCTGCCGGTTCGTGACGGGAGCGCCGGGGCGGCGGTTGCGGGGCTGGTCCTCAACTTCGTCCCGGACGTCGATGCGGCGCTCGGGGAGATGCGTCGGGCGGTCGTGCCGGGCGGAATCGTCGGCGGCTACGTCTGGGACTACGGCGGTGAGATGCAGCTCATGCGCCGGTTCTGGGATGCCGCGATCGAGCTCGATCCGGGCGCCGTGGCGCTCGACGAGGGCCTGCGCTTCCCGCTCGCGCAGGAGGCCGGGCTGGCGGCGGCGTTCGAGCGCGCGCGCCTCGCCGAGGTCGAGGTGACCGCGATCGACATCCCCACGATCTTCCGCGACTTCGAGGACTACTGGGCGCCCTTCCTGACCGGGGTGGCGCCGGCCCCCGGCTACGCCGTGTCGCTCGAGCCGGAGGCGCGCGAGCGGCTTCGGTCCCGACTCGAGGCGACGCTCCCGCGAGAACCGGATGGATCGATCGCCCTGATCGCGCGAGCCTGGGCCGCCAAGGGCCGCCGACCGGAGGGCGAAACCGCCTGAGGCGCCCGAAGCGGCCTGACGCCCGCCTGACGCCACCCGCGGCGATCGCGGGTGTGTGGCCTCGGCCCGAGGCGGCGGCCCGGGCCGATACGATTACCGCTCCATGGAGCCGTCCCGGATCGACCTCTCTAGCTCGTATCGGACCCACAGCTGCGGCCAGCTGCGGGCGTCGGACGCCGGCACCCACGCGCGGCTCGCGGGCTGGGTCCACCGCCGGCGGGACCACGGTCAGCTGATCTTCCTCGACCTCCGAGACCGCCACGGGATCACCCAGGTCGTCATCGACGAAGCGTCGGCGCCGGCGGCCCACGGGGTGGCGTCGAAGGTCCGCAACGAGTTCGTCGTCATGGCCGAGGGCGAGGTTGCGCTGCGCCTGCCGGGCACGGAGAACCCGCGCCTCGCGACCGGGGCGATCGAGCTTCGCACCGCCGAGCTGACGATCCTCAACGAGGCGAAGACCCCGCCGTTCTACATCAACGAGCCCGACGCGCCGGTCGACGAATCGCTTCGCCTGGCCTACCGCTACCTCGACATCCGGCGCGAGCCGATGCAGGAGCGGCTGCTCCTCCGCTCGCGCCTGGTCCAGGCCATTCGCGAGGTCCACCACGCCAACGGCTTCGTCGAGGTCGAGACCCCGACGCTCATCAAGTCGACGCCGGAAGGCGCCCGCGACTTCATCGTCCCGAGCCGGCTCCAGCCGGGGAGCGTCTACGCCCTGCCCCAGAGCCCCCAGCAGCTCAAGCAGATCCTCATGGTCGCCGGCGTGGATCGCTACTTCCAGATCGCCCGCTGCTACCGCGACGAGGACCTTCGCGGCGACCGCCAGCCGGAGTTCACCCAGCTCGACCTCGAGATGAGCTTCGTCGACGAGGCCAGCGTCATGGCCTTCGTCGAGCGGATGTGCGTGTCGGTGTCGCGGGCGGTCGTGCCGGATCGGCCGATCCTCCGAGAGCCGTTCCCGCGGTTCACCTACGCGGAGGCGATGGATCGCTTCGGGAGCGACAAGCCCGACGTGCGATTCGGGATGGAGCTCGTGGACCTCCACTCCGTCCTGACGGGCGACGAGGGCTCGACGCCGGCGTCCGGCTTCCGCGTCTTCGACGAGGCCCTCGCGAGCGGCGGCTCGGTCAAGGCGATCGTGGCGCCGGGGATGGCCGGCGCGTCGCGCCGCGAGCTCGACGAGTTGACGGAGCGGGTCCGGAGCCACGGCGCCAGGGGCCTCGCGCACCTCGCGGTCGGCGAAGGCGGCGAGGGCTCCGTGACCGGGCCGATCGTGAAGTTCGTCGGCGAGGATCGCGCGGAGCGCATCGCCGCCGCCGCCGGCGCGAATCCCGGCGATCTCGTCCTCATCGTGGCCGACAAGCCGAGCGTCACGAACGAGGTGCTCGGCAAGCTTCGCCAGGAGCTTGGGCTGCGCCTGGGGCTGGCCGACCTCAACGTCCTCGCCTATGCCTGGGTCCATCGCTTCCCGATGTACCAGTGGGACGCCGAGGGCCGGCGCTGGGACGCCACCCACAACCCGTTCTCGGGCGTCGTCCCGGAGGACGAGCCGCTGCTCACGACCGCCTCGGGCGACCTCGGGAAGCCGGCGCCCGAGGATCCGGCCGGGCGGGCCCGGGCGATGCAGTACGACGTGGTCCTGAATGGCTGGGAGCTGGGCGGCGGCTCGGTCCGGATCTGGCAGCGGGACCTGCTCGCGCGGAGCTTCGCGCTCCAGGGCTACGACCAGGCCCGGATGGAGGCGATGTTCGGGGCGATGCTGACGGCGTTCGACTACGGCGCGCCGCCCCACGGCGGGATCGCCATCGGCATCGATCGCTGGGCCGCCCTGTTCGCGCACCAGACGAACATCCGCGAGGTCATGGCCTTCCCGAAGACCCAGTCCGGCAACGATCTCATGCTCGAGGCGCCATCCGAGCCCGATCCGGCCCAGCTGGCCGAGCTCGGGCTGCGGTTCGTCGGCGCGCCCGATCGCGGCTGACCCCTCGCACCAACCCTCGATCGATGGAGATCCGGCGGATCCTCGAGGCCGACTGGCCCACCCTCGACCCGACCGTCACGCACGCGGCGGCCCTAGGGGAATTCGCCGCCTCGTCGCACCCGACCGGCTCGTTCTTCGTGAAATCGCTCGGGCGGGAGCGAACACGGGAGCGGTGGGCGCGACCGGTCCCGGATCGGTGACCGCTGCCGAGGGAGGCGTCTTCGCGCCGAGCCAGGCGCCGGACATCGGGCTCGCCATCTTCCGGCCCATCGCCGAGCGGCCCCGACTCGCCGCGCTCATCGGGGCGCTGTGCATCGCCTTCTCGGGGATCTTCTATCGCTTCGCCGAGGTCTCGCCGGCGACGGCCACGGTCTTCCGGTGCCTGT
>DASUHU010000358.1:0-12005 GCA_036273395.1 Candidatus Limnocylindrales bacterium | reverse complement strand
CTACCATGTCGAGAACAGCGCCTCGTCGAGCGACGTCCAGACCGGCGGCACGGTGATCGTCAGGCTCGGCATCGGGGGCGGCGGCTCGACCTCGGGTAGCCCGACCGTCTCGGACATCACGGTCGTCCCGAACCCCTGACGGTCGCGAGCCGCTGATCGACGAGCCCAGATCGAGCGAGCCCGAGGTGCCGCGATGCACGTCCTCCTGGTCGAGGATGACCAGCGCCTGGCCCGCGTCCTCCGGCGGCTGCTGGAGGACGATCGGCACGTGGTCGAGGTCGCCAACGACGGCCAGACCGGCCTCGAGATCGCGACCTCACCGGCCGGGATCGAGGTCATCGTCCTGGACGTCGGATTGCCGGACATGAGCGGTCTCGACGTCGCGCGGCGGGTCCGCCAGGCCGGCTCCCAGGTCGCGATCCTCATGCTCACCGCCCGGGACACCGTCAACGATCGAGTCAGCGGGCTCGACGCCGGGGCCGACGACTACCTCGTGAAGCCGTTCGCCTACGAGGAGCTGTCGGCCCGCCTCCGGGCCCTCGCCCGGCGAACCGAGCCCGGCCCGCGTCGCGCCGATCCCGTGCTGGCCGCCGGCCCGATCGCCCTCGACGAGCGGACACGGCGAGTGACCGTCGACGGCTCCCTGGTCGACCTCAGCCCGCGGGAGTTCTCGTTGCTGGAGTGCCTCCTCCGCCACCCCGGCCAGACGCTCACGCGCGATCAGCTCCTGGACCAGGCCTGGCCGTTCAGCGTCGCCGTCACGCCCAATGCCGTGGACGCCTATGTCCACTACCTCCGGACCAAGCTCGGTTCGGCATCGCGGTGGGTCGAGACGGTCCGAGGCATCGGGTACCGTCTCGCCGATGGCTGAGCCGGCCTCGACCCCGCCCGGGCCGCGCGCGACCGCTCCCGCCTCGAGCGCGCCCGCCTCGACCGCGCCCGCCTCGACCTCGACCGCGCTCGCCTCGCCCGAGACCCCGGAGCAGCTCGAGGCGGCCGAGGACGGCCGGCTCGTCCGCCGCGTCCGCTGGCGCCTCGTCGCCTGGAGCGGCGGCTCGACCCTCGTCGTCCTGCTTGTGCTCGGCGTGGCGCTCTACCTGACCGCGCAGTCGACCCTCGACTCGTTCGCGATGTCGCAGCTCCAGAACCGGATCGACGACTACCGGGCAGTCCTCGCGGCGGGCACGCCGGACGAGAGCGATCGATCGCCGGCGGACTTCGTCTTCGGAGCCGGCGGCACGGTGGCCTATGCCTTCCTGCCCGACGGCCAGATCGTGGATCGCCAGCCGTTCACGGTCACGCCGGACCAGGCCGCGGCTGCGGCCGCGGACTCGGCGCCGCAGGATGTCCGCTTCCGGACGATCACGGTCCAGGGGCCGCTCGGGGGCCAGAGCGTCGACGTGCCGGTCCGCCAGCTGACCGTGAAGCTCACGTCTCCCAGGCTCGGCGTCGTGTACGTCCAGGCGCTCCAGGACCGAACCTCGGAGATCAACACCCTCGACACGCTGCTGCTCGTCCTCGTCGTCGGCGGCGTGGTGGTCGTCCTCATCGCGATCGGGTTCGGGGCGTTCTACGCCCGGCGCGCCCTCGTGCCGATCCGCGACTCGCTGTCGGGCCAGCGCGCCGCGCTCCGACGCCAGCGCGAGTTCGCGGCCGACGCGAGCCACGAGCTGCGGACGCCCCTCACGGTCATCCGGAGCTCGGTGGAGCACCTCCGGCGACACTCCGACGAGCCCGTCCGGAGCGTCGGTGACGCGCTCGAGGACATCGACGCCGAGGTCGGCCAGCTGACCTCGATGGTCGAGGACCTGCTGCTCCTGGCCCGGTCGGACTCCGGTGCCGTCTCGCTGGAGCACCAGCCCGTGGAGCTGGACGACGTCGCGACCGACGCCGCCGCGGCTCTTCGCGGCCCGGCCGAGTCGCGCCAGGTCAGCCTCGTCGTGGACCCGGAGCCGGCGCCGCTCACCGGCGATCCAACGCGGCTCCGCCAGCTCGTGACGCTGCTCGTCGACAACGCCATCCGCCACAGCCCATCCGGCGGCGTGGTCCGGGTCTCGATCCGCCGGAACGGCGAGCTGATCCACCTTGCGGTCGAGGACCAGGGCCGCGGAATCCGGAACGAGGATCTCCCGCGGGTGTTCGACCGGTTCTGGCGAGCCGCCGATGCCCCGAGCGGCGGGACCGGGCTCGGCCTCGCCATCGCGAAGTGGATCGCGGAGCGCCACGGCGGCCGGATCGAAGCCGGCAACCGGCCCGAGGGCGGGGCACGCTTCGACGTAGAGCTCCCGGCCCGCGGGGACGTCCTCCCGGGGCGAGGCGACGGCGTTCCGCCCGAGGCCCCGGCGCCGCTGCCCACCTGATGCCTGCCCGGCTCATGACGCTCGCCGGCTCCTGACGCTCGCCGGCTCCTGACGCTCGCCCGCTCCGCTTCGCCGAGGTCCTGATCGAGGGTTCGCCGGGCCGGTAGGATCGGCGCCGTGCCCGAACGCTTCGATGTCGTCATCGTCGGTGGCGGCTCGGCCGGTTGCGTCCTCGCGAACCGGCTGACCGAGGATCCCTCGATCCGCGTCCTCGTGCTCGAGGCGGGCCGGCCCGACTGGCGCTTCGACGTCTTCCTCCATATGCCCGCCGCGCTGACGTTCCCGATCGGGAGCCCGTTCTACGACTGGCGCTACGAGAGCGAGCCCGAGCCGTTCATGGGCGGCCGGCGCGTGGCCCACGCCCGGGGCAAGGTCCTGGGCGGGTCATCGTCGATCAACGGGATGATCTTCCAGCGCGGCAATCCCCTGGACTTCGAGCGCTGGGCGACGGTGCCGGGCATGGCGAGCTGGGACTACGCCCACTGCCTGCCGTACTTCAAGCGCATGGAGACGTGCCTCGCCGCGGCGCCGGACGATCCCTACCGCGGCCACGACGGTCCGCTCGTGCTCGAGCGCGGACCCGCGGCCAGCCCGCTCTTCGGTGCCTTCTTCGAAGCGGTCCAGCAGGCCGGCTACGAGCTCACGGACGACGTGAATGGCTATCGCCAGGAGGGCTTCGCGCCGTTCGACCGGAACATCCGGCGCGGGCGGCGGCTCTCGGCCGCGACGGCCTACCTGAAGCCCGCGATGGGACGGCGGAACCTCGAGGTCCGGACCTCGGCGCTCGTCTCGCGGGTCCTGTTCGAGGGACGGCGAGCGACGGGGGTGGAGTACCTCGCCGGCCCGAGCGTCCATCACGTCGACGCGGGCGAGGTCATCCTCGCGGGCGGATCGATCAACTCGCCGCAGCTGCTCCAGCTGTCCGGCGTCGGCCCGGCGTCAGTGCTGCGGAGTCACGATGTCGAGGTCGTCTCGGACCTGCCGGGGGTCGGATCGAACCTCCAGGATCACCTCGAGGTCTACGTCCAGTACGCCAGCCGTCGGCCGGTGTCGATGCAGCCCGCGCTCGCGACGTGGAAGCGGCCGTTCATCGGCGCGCAGTGGCTGTTCCTCCGGAGCGGGCCCGGCGCGACGAATCACTTCGAAGCCGGGGGCTTCGCGCGGAGCAACGACGACGTCGCCTACCCGAACCTGATGTTCCACTTCCTGCCGCTCGCGATCCGCTACGACGGCAGCGCGCCGGCAGCCGATCATGGCTACCAGGTCCATGTCGGGCCGATGTACTCGGATGCCCGAGGGACCATCCAGATTCGCTCGACCGATCCGCGCGTCCACCCGGCGATCCGGTTCAACTACCTGTCCACCGACCAGGACCGGCGAGAGTGGCCGGAGGCGATCCGGGTTGCGCGGTCGATCCTGAATCAGCCGGCCTTCGAACCGTTCAATGGCGGCGAGCTGTCACCTGGCCCGGCGGTCGACGGCGACGACGCGATTCTCGCCTGGGTGGCGCGTGATGCCGAGACCGCGCTCCATCCCTGCGCGACGGCGCGGATGGGCACGGATCCGGACGCCGTGGTGGATCCGTTGACGATGCGCGTGCACGGCACGGATGGCCTCCGCGTCGTGGACGCGTCGGTGTTCCCGTTCGTCACCAATGCCAACATCTATGCCCCGGTGATGATGACCGCCGAGAAGGCGGCCGACCTCATCCGGGGAGCAACGCCGCTCGCTCCCGAGCCGTTGCCGTTCTATCGCCGCCGTTAGCCGTTCTTCGGGCGGCGACCCCCACCGGTCCGCGGGATCGGGCCGCGGCTGAGATAGATCCCGCCGTTACGCACGGCGAGCTTGACCGAGCTGTGGGTCTCCTTGATCCGCTTGACGATCGCGGCCCGAATCGTGACGAGCTTCTCGCCATCTTCGAGCTCGACCTTCTTGATCATCGAGGCCGGACCGGCGCCCAGCTCGTTCAGGACCTTGTCGATGGCCTGCTCGCGCTTCTTGATGGCGATCTGGCGCGGGCTCATCGGCCGCTCGCGCCTGGGCTTCGGGGCGAGCTCTTCGGGTCTGGCGTCGCGGACTTTCACGATGGGGTCCTCCGAATTGACGAACGAGAGGCCAGATCCTACATCTTCGGAAGCGTAGTCCGCGAGTTAGGATGCGTCGTCCTCGAGATCAGCCGATCATCTGGCGCAGGGCGAAGATGACATTCGCGGGACGCTCGGCGAGACGGCGCATGTACCACGGATACCAGGCCTCGCCATACGCGATCAGGTCGCGGACCTTGTAGCCCTCGCGCGAGAGGCGGCGCTGCTGGTCCATCCGGATCCCGTACAGCATCTGGACCTCGAACGACACCTTCGGCAGGCCCAGCGCCGCGGCGTGCTCGGCGGCCTGCTCGATGAGCCGGACGTCGTGGGTTCCCAGCCCGATCCGGATGTCGGTGCCGGCCTTCGCGGCCTCGAGCATCGTCACCGTGAGGGCGAGGTAGTTCGCGTCCACGTCGTGCCGTGACCGGTACGCGATCGAGGCGGGTTCGGCGTAGGCGCCCTTCACGAGTCGGATCCGAGGTGAGAGCGGCAGGAGGCGCTGGAGGTCGGCGGCGGTTCGTCGGAGGTAGGCCTGGAGGCACAACCCGGTATTCGCGTGCTCGCGCTTCAGGCGCTCGTAGAAGGCGATCGTCCGCTCGGCGTAGGCACTCCCCTCCATGTCGAGCCAGAGGGTGCGGCCGGTCAGTGCCGCGCGCTCCGCGAGCGCCACGGCGTGGGTCATCGTCCGGTCCTCGTCGAGGTCGAAGCCGAGCTGCGTGAGCTTGACGCTGACCTCGCCGTCGAGCTTGCGCGATGCGATGTCGTCCATGAGGGTCAGGTAGTGCGTCGCGACGGCGTTGGCCTCGACGATGTTCGTGACGTTCTCGCCGAGGCGGGTGAACTCGCTTGCGAGGCCCTCGACCTGGAAGCTCACCGCGGCCTTCAGGGCCGATTCGACATCTTCGCCGGGCATGAACCGGCGGATCGCCCGCTTCGAGAACCAGAGTTTCGGGATGCGCTGCTTCAACCAGGCGTTGCGAGCCATCCAGAGCAGCAGCCGTCGCACGGCCGACAGGGTACGCGGGCGGTCCCACGGCGACTCGGCCGCCGGGGCCGTATGGGCCGCTGGCGCCGCGGGGGCCGCAGGGGCCGCGGGGGCCGTACGGGCCGCCGGGGCCGTATGGGCTGCGGGGGGCCGCGGGCGCCGGGGGCGGGCGGCTAGCATCCGGCGATGTCCACCAACCGGAGCGCGGCTCGCGACCACCTTCTGCGGCGCGCGCTCCAGCTGTCGGCGATCAGCGTCGGGTTCAGCGGCGTCGTCGGGATCGTGGCGGTCGTCGTCGGGCTGGCGCTGGGCCGGCTGTCGCTGCTCGGGTTCGGGTTCGACTCCGCGGTCGACTCGGTCGCGTCGGTCGTCCTGATCTGGCGCTTCCGGATCGAGTCAGCGGAGCCGCATCGCGCCGCGCGTGCCGAGCACGTTGCGGAGCGGGTCGTCGGCATCGTCCTGCTCGTCCTCGCGGCCTACCTTGCGATCAGCTCGATCCAGGCGCTTCTCGCCGGGGCCCACCCCGAAGCGTCCGGGCTCGGGATCGGCATCTCGGTCGTGTCGGTCCTCGCCCTCCCGCCGCTCGCGCTCGCGAAGCGGCGCGTCGCGACCGCCCTCGAGAGCGGCGCCCTCCGCGGCGACAGCTCCCTGACCGGGCTCGCCGCGATCCTCGCCGCCGTGTCGCTGCTCGGGTTCGGTCTCACTGAGCTAGCCGGCATCGCTGGGGCGGACGCCGTCGGCGGCCTGATCGTCGCGGCGGTCATGGCCCGCGAGGGGTTCGTCACGGTTCGCGGCTGAGGCACGCGGCTGAGGCACGCGGCTGAGGCACGCGGCCGAAGGGCTTCGCGGCTGAGGCTCGCGGTTGAAGGGCTTCGCGGCTGAGGCGTCGCGGCTGAGGCTTCGCGGCTCGCGGCCGGAAGGCGCGGACGGCGTGTGGTGCTGTTGCGGCGCCCCGCGTTCGGTTCAACCGACGCTCCGACGGCCGAGGCGCGTCGAGCCGCGCCGTCGACGCCCTTCGCGTGCCAGATCGTCGGCTGAACCGACCGATCGGCGGCTGACACGGGCCTTCACTCGTGCTCACGGCCGGATGGGCCGTGCCCGGCGGTCGCACGTTCGGTTGAACCGAACGGTCGCGGCCGGAGGGTGCGCCTCGCCGGCGCGAGGGTGGATGGCTCGAGGGTGGATGGGCGCGAGGCTGGATGGGGCGAGACTGGATGGGCGCGAGTGTGGCCGAACGCGAGGGTGGCCAAGGCTGGATGGCTCGAGGGTGGATACTTCGAGCGTGGCCGTGACGACCAAGCCGACCCGCACCGACACCGACTCGATGGGCGCCATCGAGGTGCCGGCGGATCACTATTGGGGCGCTCAGACCGAGCGCTCGCTCCACCACTTCGCGATCAGCGGCAACACGATGCCGGAGGAGGTCATCCGCTCCTTCGGGATCCTGAAGCGCGCCGCCGCCGAGGTGAATGCCGAGCTGGGCCTCCTCCCGGCCGAGAAGCGCGACCTCATCGTCCGGGTCGCGAACGAGATCACCGCCGGCGAGCTCGACGGCGAGTTCCCGCTCCGCGTCTGGCAGACCGGCTCCGGCACGCAGTCGAACATGAACGTCAACGAGGTCATCGCGGGTCGCGCCAACGAGCTCGCGACGGGGACTCGCGGCGGCAAGGCGCCGATCCACCCCAACGACGACGTCAATCGCAGTCAGTCCTCGAATGACACCTTCCCGACCGCCCTCCACATGGCCGCCGCGATGGCCCTCGATGATCGCCTCCTGCCCGCCGTGAAGGAGCTTCGCGACGCGCTCGATGCCAAGGCGAGAGACTTCGCCGGGATCGTGAAGATCGGGCGGACGCACCTCCAGGACGCCGTCCCGCTGACGCTCGGCCAGGAGTTCTCGGGCTACGTCGCCCAGCTCGACGGCGACCTCGCCCGGATCCAGGCGACGCTTCCGGGGCTGTACGAGCTCGCGCTCGGTGGCACCGCCGTCGGCACGGGCCTCAACAGCCATCCCGAGTTCTCCGATCGGGTTGCGAAGCGGATCGCCGACCTTATGGGCCTGCCGTTCGTCTCTGCCCCGAACAAGTTCGCGGCCCTGGCCGGCCAGGAGGCGACGGTCTTCGCCTCGGCCGCGCTCAAGACGCTTGCGACGAGCCTCATGAAGATCGCCAATGACATCCGGTGGCTCGGCTCGGGCCCGCGGGCGGGCCTCGGCGAGCTGGCCCTGCCGGAGAACGAACCGGGCTCATCGATCATGCCGGGCAAGGTGAACCCGACCCAGAGCGAGATGCTCACGATGGTCGCGGTCCAGGTCATCGGCTATGACACCGCGATCGGGATCGCCGGCTCGCAGGGCAACTTCGAGCTCAACGTCTTCAAGCCGGTCATCGCCTACGACCTGCTCCACGCGATCGACCTGCTGTCCGACGGCTGCCGCAGCTTCCGCGAGTTCTGCGTCGAGGGTCTCGAGGCCAACCGCGACCAGATCGACGCCAACCTCCGGCGGTCGCTCATGCTGGTGACCGCCCTCGCGCCCGAGATCGGCTACGACCGGGCCGCCGAGATCGCCAAGAAGGCCCACCACGAGGGCACGACCCTGCGCGAGGCGGCGCTCGCCCTGGAGTACCTCTCCGCGGACCGCTTCGACGAGCTCATCCGCCCGGAGGCGATGACCCGCCCCGGGTGACGCCGGGTCGATCGCTGGCTCAGCCGGCGGCCTGCTTGACGAGCGCGGCGATGCGCTTCTCCACCTCGGGCGTCAGCTCGATGACGGCGAACTCGGTCGGCCACATCTTGCCGTCGTCGAGGTGGGCGTCGGGCTGGAACCCGAAGGTCGAGTACCGAATCCGGAACTTCGACTTGGGCTTGTAGAAGCAGATCGTCTTGCCGTTCTTGCCCTCGGTGGCATAGGCCGGCATGCCGTAGTACGTCTTCGGGACGAGGGCGGGGACGGCCGCCGAGACGATCTCGTGGATCCGCTCGCCCATGGCTCGGTCATCGGCCGGCATCTTGGCGAGGGCGTCGCGGAGATCCTGGAGGCCGGCGGCGCGCTCATCTTCGGGGCTCCGTCCCGCAGCGGCCTTGCGCTCGCGCGCGGCCGCGGCGACGGCGGCGCGCTCCTCCTTGCTGAAGACGTTGTCGGACACGGACTTCGCTGCAGGCATCGAGGGCTCCTTTCGACTGATCGGGAATGACGGCCCCGGGCCGTCGCGGCCTCGGTTGGGATTCGAGTTCGATGGCCGTCAGGCTACGGAGGCGTCGCAGATCGCGCTTCTCCGAAACTGCTCCCGATAGCATGGCGCCGTGTCGGATCTCGTCGGGCCGCTGCTCGGCCTCGCCGTAGTCGGTGTCGTCGGCGGCCTCGCGACGCTCGTCCGGGGCCTGGGTGGCTATCGCCGCTTGCTCCGGCTCGAGGGCTTCGGCAGCTCCCTCCCGCGTTCCGTCGCCGTGGGCGAGGCGCGGCTCGCCGGAACTGTTCAGGCGGCGGAGGTCACGCTGGTCTCGCCGCTCCAGAGCCGGCCGTGCGTGTACTACCGGGCGAGCGTCGACGCGGGCGACGGCCGGTCGCGGCAGCGCGTCTTCAGCGAGGAGCGCGGCGTCGGCTTCCGGGTCCAAGCGGAGACCGGCTCGATCCGGGTCTTCCCGCGCGGCGCGCAGTGGGACGTGCCCGACAGCTGGTCCGGCAACGACCTCCTGGGCGATCCGCCCGGGCTCGAGCTCCGGACCGGACCGGCCACGACCATGGCGGCGGGGCTCGAGACGCGCGAGCAGGCCGTGGCCGACCTCCTGACCGTGCACCGGCCCGAGGATGGTGGCGGCGTGGGGACCTCGATGGCCGCCGCCGGCGGCCGGCGCAGCTATCGCGAGGCCAGGCTTTCGGTCGGCGATGCGGTCACGGTCATCGGGATGGTCCTGCCGTTCGACCAGCTTCCGGATCCAAGCGCGGCGAACGAGGAGTCGGGCGCCGCGGCGAGCGACGAGACCGCGGACCCCGTTGTCGCCGCCGACCTCGCCGCGGCCCGCGCCGCCGGCGACCTTGCCGACAGCCCGTCGGGCGCGTGGGGCAACGCGGCGATCGAGGGCTTCGGCATCGATCGTCCGGTCCGGGAGCCGGTACTGGATGCGGGCGCGCGCCGTCCGCAGCTCGCGACCGCGAAGGACGGCCGGCGAGCGGATCTCGTCTTCGACATCGAGCCGGAGACGCTGGTCGTGGCGGCGGCACCGGGCGTTCGACTGCTCATCGCGGCCGGAGGCCCGAGTGGGGCCGAGTCGCGGAACGAGTGGAGCTTCGTGACGGGTCTCGCGGGAGCGGTGCTCGCGATCGTGTCCGCCGTCGCCGTGATCGTGCTCCTCTCGGGTACCTGGCCGTGAACGAGGGCATCGAGGTCGTGCTCGCGGCGGCGCTGCTGCTCGCGCTCGCGGTCACGATCTTCGTGGCCGTCGTCACGTTCAACGCGCTCGTCGGTGCGCGGCAGCAGGTCGACAAGGCCTGGGCCAACATCGGGGTCGCGCTGCGCCAGCGGCACGACGAGCTGCCGAACCTCGTCGACGCCGTTCGAGGCCAGATGGGCTTCGAGCGCGCCACGCTCCAGCGCGTGACAGACGCCCGGGCCGCGTTCTCGCCCGATGCCCCGGTCGCCACGCAGGCCAGCGTCTCGGCTGCCACGAGCCGCGCGGTCAGGGGGCTGTTCGCGGTGGTCGAGCGCTATCCGGAGCTGCACTCGGACGAGAACGTCATGGCCCTGCAGACCGAGATCGAGCGGCTCGAGACCGTGATCGCCGACCGGCGGGAGCTGTACAACGACGTGGTCTACCGGTTCAACACCCGGATCGCCCAGTTCCCTGGTGCGTTCGTCGCCTCGGTCCTCGGCTGGCAGCCCCGGCCCTTCTTCGAGGCGTCACCTTCGGACTTGCCGGTCCCCGCGACGGCGCTGGGTTCCGGATAGGGCCGACCCTCGACGCCGTCCGACCTCGCCGGCCTGCCCTGGTCCTTGCCGCCGGACGGCTGAGGTGAGCGTCGCGCGCGGACAGCAAGCCATTTCGTGCCGCGCTTCCCGCGGCCCGGCAAGGACCGGCGGCCGGCCCGGCGATCGAACGGAGAGGCTGGCCAGGTCGTCCTCCACATTGCTGACTCAGCCGCCCGGCGAGAATCCCGCGGCGTCGTGCCGCCGGGCGAGAAAGCCGAGCAGCTGCCGTGCCCGGCCGGCCGGACGCCGAGCAAGCAATGCCGACGGCAGCACCCAGGGCGTCGGCCGGCATCCGCTGGTACTGCGCCTTTGTGACAATTCGCAGCATGCAGTGGCGACCATCGAACCGGACCGAGGTCGAGGACCGCCGCGGTGAGGGCGGCCTCGGCGGGGGCTTGGGCGGCGGCCTCGGTGGTCTGGGTGGCGGCCTGGGCGGCGGCGGGTTCGGGATCCCGCTCCCGATGGGCGGGGGCCTCGGCGGCCTCGTGCTCCTGCTCCTCTTCCTGTTCCTGTCGGGCACGTTCTCGGGCAGCGGCGGCGGAAGCGGCGGCGTCGGTGGCCTCGGCGGCGCGCCGGACAACCAGGCGGCGCCGTTCACCTCGATCGACCCGAACGACAACGAGGCGGAGTTCGTCAACGCCGTGACGGTCGACGTCCAGGACTTCTGGGCGCGGCAGTTCCAGGCCTCGGGCGAGAGCTACCCCCAGACCGTCCTCGTGCTGTTCACGAACCAGACCCAGAGCGGCTGCGGCGTGGCGTCCTCGGAGACCGGGCCGTTCTACTGCCCGGGCGACCAGAAGGTCTACCTCGATCTCGGGTTCTTCGACGAGCTCCAGTCGAGGTTCCAGGCGCCCGGCCAGTTCGCCCAGGCGTACGTGATCGCCCACGAGTTCGGGCACCACGTCCAGGACGCGCTCGGCATCGAGGACCAGGTCTCGCAGGAGCAGCAGCAGGATCCGAGCCAGGCGAACGACCTCTCGATCCGCCTCGAGCTCCAGGCCGACTGCCTCGCCGGCGTGTGGGCCCACTCGGTCTGGGCGAACCCCGATCAGGAGAATGTCGAGTCGATCACCCAGTCGGACATTCAGGACGCGCTCACCGCCGCGGCCGCGGTCGGCGATGACCGGATCCAGCAGCAGGAGACCGGTCGGATCGATCGCGAGACCTGGACCCACGGCTCGTCGGCCCAGCGCGACACGTGGTTCACCGCCGGCTTCCAGGGCGGCACGACCGACAGCTGCGACACATTCTCGGTTGGGCAGCCGTAGGTCGGGCAGCCGCAGGTCGCGCAGCCGCTGCGGCGCGCAGCCGCAGGTCGCGCAGCCGCAGGTCGCGCAGCCGCAGGTCCTGCGGCCGCAGGTCCCGCAGCCGCAGGTCGTGCAGCCGCTGCGGCGCGGATAGCCCCAAGCCGCGTCGCCGGAGCGGCGCAGCCGCAGGTCGTGCAGCCGCAGGTCGCGCAGCCGCATGTCGCGCAGCCGCAGGTCGCGCAGCCGCGGGTCGAGCAACCGCAGGTCGCGCAGCCGCTGGTCGCGCAGCCGCTGCGGCGCCGCCGGAGCGGCGCAGCCGCAGGTCGCGCAGCCGCAGGTCGTGCAGCCGCTGCGGCCCG
>DASUHU010000357.1:0-2143 GCA_036273395.1 Candidatus Limnocylindrales bacterium | reverse complement strand
CCATGCTCGCCATCGTAGGGAACGGCCTAGGCCGGTGGCGCCTCGTAGGCCAGGCGGCCTCCGGCGACCGTGAGCAGGACCTCGCCCCGGAGCGATCGGCCGAGGAGCGGGGTGTTCTTGCCGCGCGACGCCAGCGCCGCTTCGGTGACCGTCCAGCGCGCGGCGGGATCGAACACCACGAGGTCCGCGGGGGCGCCGACGACGAAGCCCGCCCTGGGAGCCGTCGCGCCAAGCACCGAGTCCGGGCCCTTCGTCAGGGCCTCGACCGCTCGAGGCAGTGACAGGCGAGCCGCCGCCACGAGCTCGAGGACGACCCCGAGGGCGGTCTCGAGGCCGCTGACGCCGTTCGCCGCGAGTCCGAACTCGACGGCCTTGTCCACCTCGCCGTGGGGTGCGTGATCGGTCGCGATCGCGTCCGCGGTCCCGTCGACCAGGGCAGCGACGCAGGCCGCCGCGTCCTCCCGGGAACGGAGCGGCGGGTTGACCTTCAAGGCGGTGTCAAAGCGAGGCCCCGTCGGCGCAGCCCGGAGCGGCTGCCAGGCGAAGGTCCGATGACCCAGGAGCCAGTCATCGGTCAGGGCAAGGTGATGCGGGGTGACGTCGCAGGTCACGGGCAGGCCGTCGACCTTCGCCCGTCGGACCAGCTCGAGGGACGCAGCGGTCGAGAGATGGGTCAGGTGCAGCCGGGCGGTCGGGACGTCGCGCAGCACGTCGGCCAGGATCGCGAGGTCCCGGGCGACGACCGAGGCCTCCGCGGCACCGGGCCAGCCCTTGAGCCCGAGGATCGTGGCCGGCACGCCCTCGTTGGCCTCGGCCCCGTCGCTGAGGATGGGATCCTCGGCGTGATCGACGACCGGCAGCCCGATCATCCCGGCGTACGCGAGCAGGTTCCGGAGGAGCGCCGGCGATCGAATCGGCGACCCATCGTCGCTGAACCCCACGACGCCTGCGGCGGCGAGGTCTCCGACGGACGCGAGCTGCTCGCCCGCGCGTCCCGCGCTCGCCGCCCCGTACGCCAGGGCGCGCACGGGCGACCCGGCAGCCGCGACGGCCGCATCGAATCTCGCCTTCGCGCCGCGGCCGTCGAGCGGCGGGCTCGTGTTCGGCATCGCGCAGACCGTGGTGAACCCGCCGTGGGCGGCGGCTGCGATCCCGGTGGCAATGGTCTCGGCGGCGCTGTTCCCGGGCTCGCGCAGGTGGACGTGGAGATCCGTGAAGCCGGGTGTGACCACGACCCGGTCGGCCCAGCCGTCGTCATCCGATGCCGCGCCGGTCCACTCGATCGACTCGATCGTCCCGGATCGGACGACGACATCGGCCACCCCCGATCGGCCCGCCCAGGGGTCCACGAGCCAGGCCCCCGTCAGGTCGAGGTCAACCGGCCGGCCGGTCTCGCCGCCCAGCCGCCTGGACGCGGCGGCTCGGGGGCTCATCGGGCCGCCGCCGCCGATCGATCGCGGCGCAGCAGCGACAGGATCGCCATCCGGATCGGCACCCCGTTCGCGACCTGGGCCGTGATGACGGACTGCGGACCGGTGGCGACCTGGGGCGCGATCTCGACGCCCTCGTTCATCGGGCCGGGATGCATCGCGAGCGCCCCGGGCTTCGCGAGGCCGAGCCGGTCGCGCGTGATCCCGAACCGGGCCGTGTACTCGCCGAGCGAGGGCAGCAGGCCCGACGCCATGCGCTCCTTCTGGAGCCGGAGCGTCATCACGACGTCGGCATCCCGGATCGCGGCGTCGACGTCGGTCGTGACGGTGAACGTCGGCTCGCCCGTCCGCGCCCACGCGTCCCAGCCTCGGAGCAGCGTCGCCGGCCCGGCGACCCAGAGCTTCGCCCCGGCGGCGGTCAGGGTCCAGACGTTGCTCCGGGCGACCCGGGAGTGGAGGACGTCCCCGACGATCGCGACCTTTCGGCCCGCCAGGAGTCCCGCGACCGGTCGGTCCGCGAGGGCACCGTCGTCGAGCCGCTGCCGGATCGTGTAGAGGTCGAGCAGCGCCTGGGTGGGATGGGCGTGCCAGCCGTCGCCGCCGTTGATGACGTTGCCTCCGAAGGGCCGGGCGACGAGGTACGGCGCGCCGCTCGTCGCGTGGCGGATGACCAGCACCTGGGCCCCGGTCGACTCGAGGGTCCGCATCGTGTC
>DASUHU010000356.1:0-3433 GCA_036273395.1 Candidatus Limnocylindrales bacterium | reverse complement strand
CCCCGGTCGCTCTCGCTGCCGACGACCATGAGCGAGCGGAGCGCGTCGACCATGTAGGTGAGCGGGTTGACGGCGGCCACGGCCTTCAGCCAGTCCGGCATGATCGCGACCGGGTAGACCGCGGAGCTCGCGAAGAACAGTGGCATCGTCAGGAGCTGGCCGATGCCCATGAACCGCTCCCGCGTCCGGACGATGCAGGCGACGTTGAGCGAGAACGTCGCGAAGACCGCCGAGCCGAGGACGATGACGAGCACGACCCCGACGAGCGACGCCGGATCCAGGCGCAGGTGGATCCCGACGAGGCCCGAGACGAGGTAGACGATCGCGGCCTGGACGAGGGCCCGCAGCCCGCCGCTCAGGGCCTTGCCCGAGACGAGCGCCGGTCGCGAGGCCGGGCTCGCGAGGAGCTTGTGGACGATGCCGAGGTCGCGCTCCCAGATGACCGCGATGCCGTAGAAGATCGCGCTGAACAGGGCGCTCTGGGCGAGGACGCCCGGCGCGAGGAAGTCGAGGTAGGGGAGCGAGCCCGTCGGGATCGCGCGGACGCTCGCGATGACCTGTCCGAACACGACCAGCCACAGGATCGGCTGGGCCGCGCGGGTGACCATCTCGGTCGGGTCGCGGATGACCTTCCGGAGCTCGCTCCGGGCGATGAGGATCGTGTCGCTGACGAACCGCAGCGGCGGAGCGAGGTCAGCCGAGACGGCTGGCCGTGCGACGCGTTCGAGCGACGTCACGGAACGTACCTCCGGCATCGATGGCGCTCCCGGTGGCCTGCCGGAACACGTCGTCCAGGGTGGCTTCCGGCCCGACCTGGGCCTTGAGCTCGTCGGGCGTGCCGATCGCCGCGATCTTCCCGCGATGCATGATCGCGATGCGATCGCACAGGGCGTCGGCCTCCTCCATGTAGTGGGTCGTCAGCAGGATCGTCGTGCCGCGTCGGGCGCGGAGCTCCCGGACGCGCTCCCAGACGGCATCCCGCCCGGTCGGATCGAGGCCGACCGTCGGCTCGTCGAGGAACAGCACCTCGGGCTCGTGGAGCATGGCCTGGGCCAGCTCGAGCCGCCGGATCATCCCGCCCGAATACGTCCGGACGACCCGATCGCCGACAGCGTCGAGGTCCATGAACCGGAGGGCCTCGTCGATCCGCTCCCGGCGATCGCCGATCAGGTGGTACAGGCCGGCCGACAGCGCGAGGTTCTCCCGACCCGTCAGCCCGCCGTCGGCCGACAGGAGCTGGGGGACATAGCCGATGCGCCGCCGGACCGCGCCGGCCTGGCGTGCGACATCGAGGCCGGCGACATGTGCCGTCCCCGAGGTCGGCGGCAGGAGGGTGATGAGCATCTTGATCGTCGTCGTCTTGCCGGCGCCGTTGGGTCCAAGGAGCCCGAAGATCTCGTCCCCGACGGTCAGGTCGAGGGCATCGACGGCGACGACATCGCCGAACCTGCGGGTGAGGGCCCGCGTCTCGATCGCCGGTCGCGAGCCCGGCGCGGTCAGGGGCGACGTCGGAAGCGTGCCCTCCGCCGTCTCGTTGCCGGCGGGGCGGGAGAGCGCGCCCGCGGGTCGCGCCGGGGACTCGGTCGTGGTCACGATGCGGTTCCGCGGTCGGCATGGGTGCCGGCTGCGGCATGCGCCGGCACGGCGTCGGCCCGGGCGTCGAGCCGGACGAGCGCGTCGAGGGCCGGCCCGAGGTGGGCCCGCTGCCGTGGCGGGAGCGCCGCGAGCTCGGATGCCAGCCAGCTCCGGACGTCGAGATGTGCGAGTCCGACGCGTTCCGCGCCCGCCGCGGTCAGCCGGAGCTGGATCCGCCGGCGCTCCGCGGGATCGTCCGTCCGATCGAGATAGCCAGCTCGGACCAGGCGATCGACGAGCGTGGACGCGGCCGCCTTCGTCACGCCGACGTGATCCGCGACCGGCGAGAGCGCCGTCCCGGGGTGACGGCGGACGTAGAGCAGGACCCGCAGCTGGGGCACGGTGATCCCGTCGCGGCCGTGGCTTCGCATCCGGCCGCGGATCCGCCGCATGATCCGGGGCACGGTCTCGAGGACGCGGTCGGCGAGCGCGGCGATGTCCGACTCGGCTGGTTCCGCGTCGGCCTCCGCGACGGCGGCGGGTGGTCGCGTATCGAAATCGTTCACATCGGTAACAATACGTCGGCCCGAGGCGATCCGCCAGGCAACCTGCTGCGCGCGGGACCTCGGCGCTCACGTCCGCGCGATCCGCTTCAGCGTCTTCTCAGAAAGGTGAGGCGCACTCCAGTCGGATGACCGCGTCCCGCGCACTGCCGGCGCATTCGCTCAGCCGGCGTCAGCTGCTCAAGCTCGGCGCCGTGGGCGCCATCGCGGTTGCGACCGGCGCCGTCTTCGACGAGCTGGCGACGAACGCGCCCGACGCGCGGCCTGTCAGCGCTCCGGAGCCGTCCCCGCCGCAGCGCCGGGCCTTCGCGACCCGGCCCGACCTCAAGCCGCCGGTCGTCTCGGTCGCGCGCCGGTCCGGCGCCGCGAACAGCCCGGCGGGCCTGGTCCTGCTGACCCCGAGCAACGGGCTGGCACCCGACGGACCGCTCATCGTCCGGCCCGATGGCGAGCCGGTCTGGATGCATTCGGTGCCGGGCCGGCAGACCACCAACCTCCAGGTCGCGACGTACCGCGGCGAGCCCGTCCTGACGTGGTGGGAGGGCGTCATCACGAGTGGCTACGGCTTCGGCGAGCAGGTGATCGTCGACTCGAGCTACCGCGAGGTCGCCCGCGTTCGCGCGGGCAACGGCCTCCAGGTGGACCTCCACGAGTTCCTGATCTCGCCCCGGGACACCGCGCTCCTCCTCGCGAGCCGGATCCTGGCCCCGGGGACGGCGGGCGCGGCGCCGATCCAGGAGGCCGTCGTCCAGGAGGTCGACATCCCGACGGGCGCGGTGCTGTTCGAGTGGCACAGCCTGCCCGAGATCGATCCGTCCGAGTCCTACATCGACATGCCGACCGATGGCTCGACCTGGGATTACCTCCACGCCAACTCGATCGACCTCGACGGCGAGGGGCTGCTCGTCTCGTGCCGGCACACCTGGGCCGTGTACCGGATCGACCGGGCGACGGGCGCGGTCACGTGGCGGCTCAACGGCAAGCGGTCCGACGTCGTGCTGCCCCAGAACGCCCGCTTCGCCTGGCAGCACGACGCCCGTCGTCAGCCCGACGGGACGATCTCGATCTTCGATGACGGCGCGAACGGGGTCGCGGCCCCGTTCGAATCACGCTCCCGCGGGATCGTCCTCGCGGTCGACGAGGCGACGATGCGGGGCCGGCTCGTCCGGAGCTTCGCCCACCCCGCGAACGTCCAGGCGACCAGCCAGGGGAGCCTCCAGGTGCTGCCCGGGGGAGCGGCCTTCGTGGGCTGGGGGAGCGTCCCACGGTTCTCCGCCTTCGACGCCCGGGGCAGC
>DASUHU010000355.1:0-4396 GCA_036273395.1 Candidatus Limnocylindrales bacterium | reverse complement strand
GGGCGACGAGCCGTCGTCCGCTGCCTGCGGTGCCTCGGTGGGCGGCGCCTGCCCAGCCGGCTCCTCCCCAGCCGTCGCCTCGCCGGCCGGCTCGCCCTCCGCGGAGCGAAGGCCGCCGTGTCGGGCCTCGGCCAGCGCCTCGGCCATGACCGTCAGCGGAGGCTCCTGGCCGGTCCACAGGCGGAACGCGGCCGCGCCCTGGTGCAGGAGCATCAGCTCGCCGTCCATGACGTGATCGCCCGCGGCCTCGGCGTCGCGCAGGAGGTGGGTCCGGCTGTAGATCAGGTCGAGGACGAGGAGATCGGGCACCAGCACCTCGCTCGGGATCGGGCTGGAGTCGTCGGTCAGCCCGATCGAGGTCGAGTTCACGAGGACCTTCGTCCGGGCGATCTCCGACTCGATGATCGACTCGTGCCAGGGCATCGCCCGAAGCTCCATGTGGGCCGCGCTCCGGCCGAAATGCTTCACCAGGCCCTCGGCCCGGTGGAGGTGGCGGTTGAACACCACGACGCGCTGGAACCCGGCGCGGATCAGCCCGTAGACGACCGCCCGAGCGCCGCCGCCGGCGCCGAGGATGACGGCCTGGCGCGGCATCTTCTGCCGTCCGACGAGCCGATCGAGGGCGACCTCGAAGCCCGCGACGTCGGTGTTGTGCCCGACGAGCCGCTGGCCCTCGCGCGTGATCGTGTTGACCGCGCCCGTCGCCTGGGCCTCCTCGGTCAGGCGGTCGACGAGCGGCACGGCCCGCTCCTTGTGCGGGATCGTCAGGTTGGCCCCGAGAACGTCGTCCCCGCGCAGCTCGGCGATCGCCCCCGGGAGCGCGATCGGCGCGCGGTCGAGCAGCTCGTACCGGGCGTCGATGCCGGTCGCGTCGAAGGCGGCCTGCTGCATCGCGCCGGACAGCGAGTGGGCGACGGGGTGGCCGATGAGCACGACCCGCTTGGTCATGGTCGGATCCTTTCGAGCTCGGTGAGGAAGCCTGGGTCGGAGATGGCGTGGCTCGCCGCGCCGTGAATGGTGGTCTGGCCCGCGGCGAGCAGGCCGGCGATGGCGAAGGTCATGACGAGCCGGTGGTCGGCCTGGCCGTCGACCTCGGCCCCGTGGAGCGGGGTGGGCCCGACGACCACCAGGTCGTTCCCGTCGACGGCGATGTCGGCACCGAGGGCTCGCAGCCCCGCGACGATCCCCGCGATCCGATCGGATTCCTTGACCCGGAGCTCGCCGATGCTCCGGAACCGGCTGGTGCCGCGAGCCTGCGTCGCGGCGAGGGCCAGCACCGGAATCTCGTCGATCGCGGCGGCGACCGAACGGCCGTCGACGTCGATCGATCGCAGGTTCGAGGACCGGACGACGAGATCGGCGGCCGGCTCTCCAGGCTCGGGGTCGAGCGTGCCGCCCTGCGCCGAGATCGCGCGACGCTCCTCGATGTCCCCGCCCATCTCCCGGAGCAGGTCGATCGCCGCTCGCCGGCCCGGATTGATGCCGACGGCCTCCAGCTCCAGGGACGCGTCCGGATGGGCGACCCCGGCCACGAGCCAGAACGCGGCCGCGGACACGTCGCCGGGGATGCTCTCGTCGTACGGGCGCACGGCCTGTCCGCCATCGAGCTCGACCACGTCGCCACCGCGTCCATCGTCACGACTCCGGACGGCGACGCCTCGGGCCCGGAGCATCCGCTCCGTGTGATCGCGGGTGGCGACGGACTCCCGGACGATCGTCGTGCCGTCGGCGCGAAGCCCGGCCAGCAGGATCGCCGATTTCACCTGGGCCGAGGCGACCTCGGGCGTCCAGTCGATCGCGGTCAAGTGCGCCCGGCCGCCGATCTCGAGGGGCGCCCGATCGCCCGCGGCCGCGGACACGCTGGCACCCATCGCCCGGAGCGGCTCGATCACCCGGCCCATGGGCCGGGACCGGAGCGAGTCGTCGCCGTCGAGGGTGGCGGCGAACGGCTGCCCGGCGAGGATGCCCGCGACGAGCCGCATCGTCGTTCCCGCGTTCCCGCAGTCGAGCGGTCGGGACGGCGGCGTCAGGGACGCCAGGCCATCCGAATCGACGGTCACTCGATCCGAGGCATCCACATCGCCGACCTCGACCCGCGCCCCGAGCGCCTCGATGATCGAACGGGTCGAGCGCACGTCCTCGCCCTCGCTGAGGCCCACGATCGTCGAGCGACCCTCGGCCAGGAGCCCGAGCAGCAGCGCCCGGTGGCTGATCGACTTGTCGCCTGGCAGCCGCGGCGACCCGCGCAGCGCGGCGGCCGGACGGACGACGAGCGCGACGGCCCGCGTCATCTCGGTCGGTGACGGCGCGCTCGGTGACGGCGCGGTCGGTGACAGCGCGGTCATTGTCGGGCTACCGCGGCAAGCGGCTCCGAACGAAGCGACCGGACGTGCTCGTGGATCGGTCGCAGCGCGGCCATCAGCGCCCGGAAGCCCTCGAGGTCCAGCTGCTGCTCGGGGTCGGACAGGGCGGCGTCCGGATCCGGATGGACCTCGACCATCACCCCGTCGGCGCCGACCGCGACCCCGCCCATCGCGAGTGGCGGCACGAGCGGTCGCTTGCCGGTCGCGTGGCTCGGATCGACCACGATCGGCAGGTGGGTGAGCTGCCGCAGGACCGGCACCGCCGAGAGGTCCATCGTGTTCCGGGTCGAGACCTCGAACGTCCGGATCCCGCGTTCGCACAGCATCACGTTCGGATTGCCCGCGGCGACGATGTACTCCGCGGCCATCAGGAGCTCCTCGATCGTCGCCCCGAAGCCGCGCTTGAGCATGACCGGCCGAGCGACGCGCCCGGCGGCATTGAGGAGCGAGTAGTTCTGCATGTTCCGGGCGCCGATCTGGAGGATGTCGGCGAATTCGGCCACGATGTCCACCTGGGCCGGCTCCATCGCCTCGGTGATCACCGGGAGACCGGTCCGGTCGCGGGCCTCGGCCAGGTACCGCAGGGCCTCGACGCCCAGGCCCTGGAAGCTATAGGGCGAGGTCCGGGGCTTGAACGCGCCGCCGCGAAGCACCGTCGCGCCCGCCGCCGAGACGGCCTCCGCCGTCTCCATGAGCTGTTCGCGGCTCTCGACCGAGCAGGGTCCCGCCATGACCGCGAGCGAGCCATCGCCGATGGCCGTGCCGTGGACCTCGATGACGGTGTCCTCGGGGTGGAACTCGCGCGAGGTCAGCTTGTACGGGCGGGAGATCGGCGTGACCCGATCGACCCCGGGCAGCTCGGCCAGGGCGCGCAGGAGCTCGGGCCGCCGGGCGCCGACCTCGCCGACCACCGCGATCGCCGTCCCGGAGGCACCGCGATGCTCATAGGGCGTCAGGCCCTCGGCCAGGATCCGGCTCTTGACACCCAGGATCTCGACCTCGCTCGCGGAGCTCCGCATCGCGACGAACATCGCGTCCGATCTGACCTCGTCTGGGACCACGTCGCGGCCCTCGCGACCGGCCTTCGCGCCGAAACAAAAAGGCAGAGGTCCGAACCTCTGCCTCGCCCGACATGCCGTCGAACCCGGTCACGGACCGGGGTGTCGTCATGCCGGGCGGCGATACCACTGGAGAGGGCTCATGGCTGTGTCCGCGACGGTACTCGCGGGCCTGATCCGCGTCAACGCCGTGGTAGGCTGCCCCGGCTGCGGAGAGGTCGCATAGAGGTCTAGTGCGGCGGTTTGCTAAACCGTTGAGTGGGGTAACCTGCTCCGAGGGTTCGAATCCCTCCCTCTCCGCCATGCGTGCGCCCGTAGCTCAGTGGATAGAGCGTCAGGTTGCGGACCTGAAGGTCGAAGGTTCGAGTCCTTTCGGGCGCGCCACCACCCTCGCCGCCGCCTCGAGGCCCCATGCCTGATCCGTCGTCCGAGCGGCTGGCGCTGCCCGTCGAGCTGGCTTCGGCGGTCGGCCCGACCCTGCATCGGATCGCGGATGCCCTCGCGCCGGCCGAGGTCGTGGAGCTCACGCCGGCCTGGGCCACGATCGAGCTCGATCGCGCCGAACGCGAGCTGGGCAGCACCGAGGGTTCTCCCGATCCACCGAGCGCGACCGATCTGCCCGATGACCGCGTCCTCGGCAGCCGCACCCGGCGCCTGGCCTCCGATGGCCACACGACCCTGCTGCTCGAGCCCTCGACGGAAGGCCGGATCGCCGCCGCGCTCGCGCGACGCGGCGAGGGCTGGGCCGCGGCCTACGTCAGTGTCGACGGCGCGGACGACGAGGTGCTCGCCGCGCGGCTCGCGGCCGGCGGGGTGATGCTGTCGTCGGCGGCGGCAGGTCCGCTCGGACCGGAGCGCCTCGTCCTCGGCGGCCCGCGGGACGGGCCGTTCGTGCTGGTGGTGGTCCGGGGCCCGTAGCGCGTCAGCAGGCCCGGCGTCGAGAGCCAGGCCTCGCGCGCGCGCAGCCGCTGACGG
>DASUHU010000354.1:0-4326 GCA_036273395.1 Candidatus Limnocylindrales bacterium | reverse complement strand
AAGGGCGCGGCCGGCAAGGGCGCGGCCGGCAACGGCGCGGGCGCCGAGGCCGGCAACGGCCACGACAAGGCCAAGAACCCGTTCGGCGGCCTGACGATCAACTTCGGGGGCGACCTCCTGGGCGGCGAGGGCCTGTCGCTGCCGGAGTCGATGGAGCTCACGATGCTGCCGGGCGGCCCGGGCGGAGCGAGCCCGCTCCCGGGCGGAGCGAGCCCGCTCGCGGGCGGACCGTCCTTCGGCGGTGGCGCACCTGTGCGGACCGAGACGAAGCTCCTCATCATCGGCTCCGGGCCGGCCGGCCTCACCGCCGCCGTGTACGGCGCCCGCGCGAACCTCGAGCCGATCGTCCTCGCCGGCACGACCCCCGGCGGCCAGCTGATGCTCACGAGCGACGTCGAGAACTACCCGGGCTTCCCCGAGGGCATCCAGGGGCCCGATCTCATGGCCGCCTTCCGGGCCCAGGCCGCACGCTTCGGGACCGAGATCGTGGACGTCGACGTCGACCGGGTGGACTTCACGAGCCGGCCGTTCCGGGCCTGGGCCCGGGGCATCGAGTACCGCGCCCAGTCCGTGATCGTCGCGACCGGCGCCTCGGCGCTGTGGCTCGGGCTCGAGAGCGAGCAGCGGTTCCGGGGGCGCGGCGTCTCGGCCTGCGCGACCTGCGACGGGTTCTTCTTCCGTGACCAGGAGATCGCGGTGGTCGGGGGCGGCGACACGGCGCTCGAGGAAGCCCTCTTCCTCACCCGCTTCGGGACCAAGATCCACCTGCTCCATCGCCGGGACACCTTCCGGGCCAGCAAGATCATGCTCGACCGGGCGCGCGCCAACCCCAAGATCGAGATCCACACGAACACGGCCGTCGACGAGGTCCTCGGCGACGAGAAGGTTCGGGCCGTCCGGATCCGCGACACCGAGTCGGGCGAGACGAGCGAGCTCCCGGTCGGGGGCCTGTTCATCGCCATCGGCTACCGGCCCAACACCGAGGTCTTCCGGGACTGGCTGGACCTGGACGCGATGGGCTACCTCGACCTTGTCGGCGAGACGGGCTCGAAGGTCGACGGCGTGTTCATCGCCGGCGACGTCCACGACCACCACTACCGCCAGGCGATCACCGCGGCTGCCGATGGCTGCAAGGCCGCGATCGACGCCGAGCGCTGGCTCGAGGCCCAGGGCATCGCGGAGGCGAGCACCCTCACCGCGTGGTGAGCCCCTCGCCGCGAAGGCGGCGGCCCGGCGGCAGCGCGACGAGTTCGTGGTAGGTTCCGACGATGTCCATGGGTCGCGGCGCGCACCGGATCGGGCCGCGCTACACCACCAGCACACCGGTCCCGCCGGAGCGGCGGGGCCACACGACCCGCCGGATCCTGACCTTCTTCCGGCCCTACCGGAAGCAGATCGGGATCGTCCTCGTCGCGATCGTCACGACGAGCCTCCTCGGGCTCATCAACCCGATTCTGCTGAAGCTCCTCATCGACGACGCGATCCCGCGGCTCGACTGGTCGCGCCTCAACCTCTACGTCGGGCTGATGATCCTGGTCCCGATCATCTCCGGGCTCATCGGCGTCGGCCAGAGCTACCTCAACAACATGATCGGCCAGCGGGTCATGCAGGACCTCCGCGAGGCCCTCTACTCGCATCTCCAGCGGATGCCGCTGCGGTTCTTCACCGAGACCAAGACCGGCGAGATCCAGAGCCGGCTCGCGAACGATGTCGGGGGCATCCAGGGCGTCGTCACGGATACCGCCGCGTCGGTCGCCTCGAACACCGCGATCATCGTCGGCACGGTCATCGCGATGATCGTCATCGACTGGCGGCTGACGCTCCTGTCGCTCGGCGTCCTGCCGTTCTTCATGCTCCTCACGGTCCGGGTCGGCAACGTCCGGCGCGAGGTGGCGGCGAAGACCCAGGAGTCGCTGGCGGAGATGTCCGCCGTCACCCAGGAGACGCTCTCGGTCTCCGGGATCCTGCTGACCAAGACGTTCGGCCAGCAGGCCGCCGCCGTCGACCGGTTCTCGATGCTCAATGCCAAGCTCGCCGCACTCCAGATCCGGCAGGCCATGGTCGGGCGCTGGTTCTTCATGATCGTCGGGACGATCTTCTCGATCACCCCGGCGTTCGTGTACTGGCTGGCGGGCACGCTCGCGATCAACCACGCGCCGAACGCCCCGACGATCGGCGACATCGTGGCCTTCACGACGCTCCAGTCGCGACTGTTCTTCCCGGTCGGCCAGATGCTCAGCATCCAGGTCGAGATCCAGGGCGCGCTGGCGCTGTTCGACCGGATCTTCGAGTACCTCGAGATGACGCCCTCGATCGTCGACGAACCCGATGCCGTCGACCTCGACTCGGCCCCGGTCCAGGGCCGGATCCGGTTCCGGGACGTCGACTTCCGCTACCCCACCGTCCCCCGGCCGGAGGTCGCGGTCGCCGCCCGCGACCAGGCGGAGCGGGCTGCGCAGGCCGACCGCGAGGCAGCGGTCGCCGCGTCCTCGGGCAGCGACGTCGAGGCCGATCTCCTCGCGGAATCGCTCGTCGGCGCGGACGTGAAGCCCGAGGTCCTGCCATTCGGGCTCCAGGACATCGACTTCGAGGCCGCTCCGGGCGAGCTCGTCGCGCTGGTCGGGCCATCGGGCTCCGGCAAGACGACCACGACGTACCTCATCCCGCGCCTGTACGACGTCGAGTCCGGCTCCGTGGAGCTCGATGGCCGCGACGTCCGGCACCTGACGCTCATGTCGCTCGGCCGGGCGATCGGGTTCGTGACCCAGGAGACGTACCTCCTGCACGCCTCGGTCCGGGACAACCTCCTCTACGCCAAGCCCGAGGCCACGCAACCCGAGCTCGAGGCGGCGGCCAGGGCCGCCGCGATCCACGATCGGATCCTGGAGCTGCCGCAGGCCTATGACACGATCGTCGGCGAGCGCGGCTACAAGCTCTCGGGCGGCGAGAAGCAGCGCGTCGCGATCGCCCGGGTGCTCCTGAAGGACCCCCGGATCCTCATCCTCGACGAGGCGACCTCGGCGCTCGACACCGTCAGCGAGCGCCTCATCCAGTCCGCGCTCGAGCGCCTCGAGCACGGGCGGACCACGATCGCCATCGCCCATCGCCTCTCGACGATCCTGCGAGCGGACCAGATCCTCGTGTACGAGGGCGGTCGGATCGTGGAGCGCGGGACCCACGCCGAGCTGCTCGCGGCCAATGGGCTGTACGCGCACCTCTACCAGGAGCAATTCGAGACGCCGGACGACGGCCGAGCCGACGAGCTCGAGAACCTCGTCCGGACGCCGGCCGCGTAGGCCGGCCCGTTCGAGGAGCCCTGTAGACATGCCCGCCCACCACCGGAGCGCGACCCTCGAGTTCCAGGGCGGCATGCGCTTCGTCGCGACGACCGGCTCGAAGCGGACGATCGTCTTCGGCGATCACCCCGGCGAGAACGAGCTCAGCCCGGTCGAGACGGTCACCGCGAGCCTGGCGGCGTGCACGGCGATGGACGTCATCTCGATCGCGGCCAAGAAGCGCCAGACGATCGATCGGTATGTCGTCCGCGTCGAGGCGATCCAGCGCGACGACTATCCGCAGGTCCTGACACGGGTCGACATCGTCCACGAGGTCGAGGGCTCCGACGTCCAGGAGGCGGCCATGCGGCGCGCGATCGAGCTGTCCGCGCTCAAGTACTGCCCGGTTTCCGCGATGCTCTCGGCCGGCGCGACCGAGGTCCATCACCGCTACAAGGTCCGCGGCACGGGCCCGAACGCGTTCGAGGCCGAGGGCGAGGTCGTGGTCACGGGCCCTTTCCGAGCCCCGGACGTCGTCCCGTAGCCTGACGTCGTCGGTCGTTCGACCGATGGGAACCCGGGGGCGCGGCCCGTAGACTCCGCGCCGTGCCCATGACCGAGTCGTTGCTCTCGCCGGTGATCGTCGGACGCGACGACCTCGTGGCCCTCGGCGCGCGCCGCCTCGACGAGGTCAAGAGCGGTCACGGCCAGCTGCTGCTCCTCTCGGGCGAGGCGGGGATCGGCAAGACGCGCCTCCTCTCGGCCGTCGAGCAGCTCGCGCGGGAGCGCGGCTTCCGGCTCGCCAGAGCCGAGGTCGCGCCCCAGGACCACGACGTCATGGCGGCGTCGCTGCTCGATCTCGGTCGCTCGATGCGCCGGGATCAGGCGTTCGGGACGATGGGCCGTGATCTCCTCGCGATCGCTGAGGCCCGCCTCAATGCCCCCGTGGCGCGGCGGCGGGACCTGGTCAAGGAGCTTGTCGACCTCCTCGCTGCCTCGACCGTCCCCACGGGACTCCTGTTCGAGGACCTTCAGTGGGCGGACGACCTCA
>DASUHU010000353.1:0-3437 GCA_036273395.1 Candidatus Limnocylindrales bacterium | reverse complement strand
ATAGGAGGCGTGCGATCGCGGCCAGCCCACGGCCCCCGGCGGGAGCGACGGGATCAGCGAGAACACCACCCGGGCGTGGCCGGCGGCAAGGATCGTCACGGGATCGATCGGGGCGAGCCGCGGGCGAGCACCGGCTCGCGCCTCCGCGTCCGCCTCCGACTCCGCGGCCCGCGCCTCGGGGCTGCCCGCCGGGGGAGCGGCCACGATCCCCGCCCGGCGCACGAGCTCGCGGAGCTCGCCCTGGCTGAACGAGCCGGTCCGGGCGAGGTAGGTCACGCCGGCGAGGATCGCGTCGACGTGCTCGAGGGCCTCGGTGGCGATCAGCGACCGGACCAGGTCCTGCTCGGTCTCCTGATCCTGGGCCACCGCAAGCAGGACGCGCTGCGTCCGGCGGCACAGCCGGACGAGCCGATCGAAGCTCGAGAACGAGGTCGCGGCGGGATCATCGGGCTCGGGCGGGCGATCGTCGTGCGGCTCCGGCGCGCGCATCCTCGCCATCGAGCCTCAGCTCGGCCTTCGAACGCGATGCCGGTGCGGCCCGGCGAGCGACAGCCGCATGGCCGGCAGGATGGCGACCGAGCTCGACGATCGCAAGTCCGCCACTGGTCGTGGTGGGACCGCGATCCGATCTGGCTACCCCGCGCGGGGCAGGACCACGATCCGGCGGTTCGGCTCCTCGCCGATCGACTGGGTTGCCACGTCCGGGTTGTCCTTGAGGGCGAGATGGATCCAGCGTCGCTCGAGGGCCGGCATCGGCTCGAGCTGGAGCATCTTCCCGGTCTCCAGGACCCGCCGCGCTGCCCGGTCGGCGAGCTCGCGGAGCTGCCGCTCCCGGCGCCCGCGGTAGTCCTCGACATCGACGAGCACGCGGGTCCAGGCGCCCATCTCGCGGGACAGCATCAGGTTCACGAGGTGCTGGAGGGCCGAGAGCCGCTCGCCCTTCCGCCCGATCAGGGCGCCGAGGGCCTCCCGCTCGTCGCCGTCGCCGACGACGTTGAGCCGGCTGGTCTCGCCGGACTCGACGTCGACCTTGACGTCGAAGCCCATGTGCTCGAGGAGGTGCTCCAGGATGACCTTGCCCGCGGCAAGCGCCTCGGGCGAGGCCTCGGCGGCCTCGAGCTCGGCTCGCTCGGAGGCCACGGAGCCGCGCGCTGCGCTGGCAGCCGTGACCTCGGCCTCCTCGCTCTCGCTCAGGCCGACCGTGCCGCGCTCCCGATACCCGCCTTCCCGGGCGCCGCCCCGACCGCGATCGCGGTCGTAGCCACGACCGCCGCGGTCGTCGCGCCGGGGGCCGCGCTCACGATCGTCGCGCTCACGCGGCGGGCGGCCCTCGCGGGGACGGAGCTCGATCGTCGTCTCGCCCGCCGTGGCGACCGGCGCCTCGTCTCGCGGGGCCGGCTCGGCGGCGGGTCCGCGGTCGCGGCCAGGGCCATGCTCGCGCTCCCGGTCGCGATCGCGATCCCCGAATCGGTCGCGATCGCGCGGGCGATCGTCGCGGTAGCCGCCCTCGCGCCGCGGACCGCGATCGCGATCGAACCCGCGTCCGCCGCGATCGTCCCGGCGCGGCCCTCGGTCGCCATAGCCAGCCCGATCCCGCTCGCCGAACCGCTCCCGGTCCCGGGGCGGCGGCGGGGGCAGGGGCTTCGAGGCCGCGGCCTCGCGCTTCGGCGCGGCGCCCCCGAGGAGCGACCGCGGCGCGGCCAGGACCCGGGCGGGCTCCGCGCCCATGCCCAGGACCCCGCGGCTGCCGGGGGTCAGGATCTCGAAGTCGAGGTCGTCCAGACCGACCCCGAACTCCTCCCGGGCATTCTTGAGCGCCTCCTCGACGCTCTTGCCGGTGAACTCGCGATAGGCGTCCATGGCGCTCATGTCAGCGACGTCTCCCACGCCGTCCCTGGCGGCCCCGCTGGCGAATCGTGGCGCTCGCCGAGGCGGACCGCTCGATGGCGGACTTCTGCACGGTGGATCGCGCGGGCGCTCCCGCCGCGCGCGGTTGGGATGTCGGCGCCGTGGGCACGGCGACCGGGAAGCGCGGTGTGTGGTCCACGGCGAAGCCCGGCGTCCAGCCGAACAGCGGGAACAGCGAGCCAAAGCCAGTGGTCAGGAACTGCTGGACGACTTGGTAGACGGTCGTGACCAGCAGGTAGATGTAGAGCCCGACCGGGATGGTGTTCCCGGCCAGCAGGAAGATCAACGGGACGAAGAGCATCGTCTGGCGCTGGGTCCGGGCCGCCTGGTCGAGCGGCTTGGTGGGATCGTGTGGCGGCAGCGCCATCCGTGAGGCGAGGATCGAGAGGACGACGTAGACGATCGCCAGGGGCGACAGGCCGAAGCCCGTGCCCGGGATGTCGAACACCCAGACCTGGCTGGCATCCACGCCGCCGAGCCAGGGGATGTGGGTCGGGATGCACGGCTGGATGATGCCCGGCGGCGGCGGCGTGAGGGCGCAGTGGAGGTTGAACAGCTGGACGCCGAAGACATCCATCATCGGCTGGGGATTCCAGCTCTGGAGCCCGTCCCGGATGACGGTGTACATCGGAATGAGGAGGAGCATCGGCAGGAAGCCCACGAGGCAGCCCGCCTGGCTGATCCCGCGCTCCTTGTAGAGCTGGACCTGGGCCTGCTGCTGCTGGACCCGGTCCTTGAACCGCCGCTGGATCTCCTTGAGCTCCGGCTGGATCGCCTGGATCTGGCGCATCGAGACCATCTGCCGGCGGACCAGCGGGACCATCAGCGTCCGGACGATCAGGGTCATGACGATGATCGCGATCCCGATGTCCCCGATGACCGTGTAGATCGCGACCAGGAGCAGGAGCAGGGCCTGGAAGATCGGCGTATAGATCCAGGCCAGGACGGAGAACGGATCGGGATTGAGCGGCGCCGGAATCAGCGCCGGCTGGGGCGTCGGCGAGGCCGTCGGCGCGGCGGTCTGGCCGGGCGCGAGCGACGGGTCCACCTGGCCGCTGGCGCACGCGGCCAGCACGATCGCGAGGATCGCCAGGAGGCCGAGCGCGGCGAGGCGGCGGCGCCAGGGCGGGCTGAGCCGGGGCAGGGTCATCGGACGGGGTCGTAGCCGCCGGGGTAGCCGGGATGGCAGCGGGCGATGCGTCGTGCGCCCATCCAGCTGCCTCGGACGAGGCCGTAGCGCTCGATCGCCTGCTCGGTATAGACCGAGCAGGTCGGCTGATAGCGGCATGACGCGGGCATCCAGGCGAAGGCGAAGCGATAGGCGTGGATGAGCCAGATCCCCACGTGCTTCACGATCTCGCCAGCTCGTTCACGCCGACTCGCCGCCTTCCAGCACGCCACTCCGCCGGAGGAGCCGCGCGAGCGTCTCCGTCAGCGTCCGATGGTCCGCCGCGACGAGCCCGGGCCTCGCAACGACGAGGACGTCCCAACCCGGGCGCAACCGTGGCGCCATCGACCGGAGCACCTCG
>DASUHU010000352.1:0-2239 GCA_036273395.1 Candidatus Limnocylindrales bacterium | reverse complement strand
CGCGACCGTGATGTCGGTCGCGGAACAGACCGTGCCGGGCACGTTGAACTACCGCGACGCCGATCCCGCGTGCGATCTGTGGGTGGTCGACGAGACGATCCGGGCCCCCCTCCGCTACGCGCTCTCGAACAACATCGGCCTCGGCGGGCACAACGGCGCCGTCATCTTCAAGCGGTACAGCGGCGACTGATCGCGGGCCTCCGGCCGTCTCGGCCGACCGGTCGCGCGTTGCCGCATCGCTACAATCCGCGCGATGCCTAGCACCGATCCCGCGCGACGAGCGGTCGTCACCGGCATGGGCGCGATCAGCCCGATCGGCAATGACGCGGAGACCTACTGGTCGAATCTCCTCGCGGGCGTGTCGGGCGCAGGCCCCATCACGACGTTCGACACGACCGGCCACGACGTCCGGATCGCGACCGAGGTCAAGGACTTCGACCCGACGCTGACGATGGATCGGAAGATGGTCCGGCGCATGAGCCGCTTCGTCCATTTCGGGGTCGCGGCGTCCACGGAAGCCGTGGAGAAGGCCGGCCTCGATGCCGAGGCGATGACCCCCGAGCAGCGCGATCGGGTCGCCGTCGTCATCAACACGGGCGGCGGCGGCATGGAGGCCGTCGTCGACGGGGCATACACGATGCGCGACAGGGGCCCGGGCCAGGTCAGCCCGTTCGCCGTGCCCGCGCTCTCCGGCTCGATGGCCGCCGCCCAGGTCTCGATGAAGTACGGCTTCACGGGCTCCGTCATCACCCAGGTCGCGGCCTGCGCCTCGGGCGTCATCGCCTACCAGGACGCGCTCCGGCTCATCTCGTCCGGCGAGTACGACGTCGTGATCGCCGGCGGCTCCGAGGCGCCGCTCCTGCCGATGGCCTTCGCGGCGCTCGCGAACATGACCGCGCTGTCGAAGCGCAATGACGATCCGAAGGGCGCCTCCCGCCCGTTCGACCGGACCCGCGACGGCTTCGTCTTCGGCGAGGGCTGCGGGATCCTCGTCGTGGAGTCGATGCAGCACGCGCAGGAGCGCGGGGCGCCGATCCTCGCCGAGCTCGTCGGGGCTGCCCTCACCGCGGACGCGTTCCACATCTCCGCCCCCGAGCCGAGCGGCCGGGGCGCCGCGATGGCGATGACGAAGGCGATGCGCCAGGCGGCCCTCGCGCCCGATGAGATCGGCCACATCGTCGCCCACGGGACGTCCACGCCGCTCAACGACGTGACCGAGACGCGAGCGATCAAGTCCGCCTTCGGGCCGCAGGCATACCGCGTCCCCATCTCGTCGCCGAAGTCGATGATCGGCCACACGCTCGGAGCCGCCGGGGCGCTCTCCGCGATCGCCGCGATCGGAACGATCCGCGACGGCTGGATCGCGCCGACGATCAACCTCCACGAGCCGGACCCGGACTGCGACCTCGACTACGTCCCGAACGTGAAGCGCCAGGTGCGGGTCGACACGGCGATGATCAACGGGTTCGGCTTCGGCGGACAGAACGCGGTGGCGGTGTTCCAGAAGTTCGAGGGGTGACGATGGCTCGCACCATTCGCTGGCTCGCCTGGCTCCTCGCGGGGAGCCTCCTCCTCGCGACCCTGTTCCGGATCGGCGACAACCTGAACATCTTCGCGACGCCGCCGGACCTGTCCGGGGCCTCGAACCTCGCCGACCGAGTCCTCGCCTCGATCCCCTACCGGCAGGCGATCTGGCCGGTGTTCCTCGCCTGGAACGGGCTGTTCGCGATCGCATTCCTGCTCCTGGTGCCGCTCTCGACCCTGCTGGCGCGTGGTCTCGGCTCGGCCTCCGGGCCGGTTCGTGCGGGGACCACGCTCCTGGCGACCGGCGGGATCATCGGCGCGATTGCCCAGGTCGCCATCCTCGGCGCCGTCGACGCGGTCGTGTCGGTCCCGTACTGCGACTGCACCTCGAAGGAGATGGAGGTCGTGGCGAAGGCCGGCGCCCAGGATCTGATCGAGGGCGCGGGCGGCTGGCTCAGCGACCTCGGGCTCATCGTCATCGCCATCGGGCTGCTGTGGCTCGCCCGCACGCTCATCGCGCGACTCGGGCGGTCGCCGTTCGCGCCGATGGTCTGGGTCGCGGCCGCGGCGATCCTGCTCGACGTGCTCTTCGACCGCTTCATCCACGTCGACACCCTGCCGGACCTGGTGGCGATCGCGACGTTCGGGGTGATCCTCCCGCTCTGGGCGTTCGGCCTGGGTCGGGAGGCCGCGCGGCTGGGAGAACCCGTCTAGG
>DASUHU010000351.1:0-2670 GCA_036273395.1 Candidatus Limnocylindrales bacterium | reverse complement strand
CGCCGCCGGCGGGATGCTGCGGCCGACGACGCCGGCCAGGACGATGATCGTGACGAGGTACGGCAGGGCGTCGTAGAACTGGCCCGGGACCTGGAGCATCACGCTCAGGTCGCCGGTCGGCGGCGCGAACTTGATGGTCTGCCCGAGGGTCTGGAACAGCGAGAACAGGATGGCCGCGAGGAACGCCCCGACGGGCGTCCATCGGCCCAGGATCATCGCGGCCAGGGCGATGAACCCGCGACCGGCGGTCATGTTCGCCTGGAAGGAGTTGCCGGCCTCCATCGACAGGTAGGCGCCGCCGAGGCCGGCGAAGATGCCTGCCAGCACGACATTCCGGTAGCGCAGCGCGATCACATCGATCCCCACCGTCTCGGCCGCCTTCGGGTGCTCGCCCACTGCCCGCGTCCGAAGGCCCCAGCGAGTGCGGAACAGCCAGATCTGGAGCCCGATGACGAGGATCAGCACGGACAGCGTGATCGGGCCCTGGTTGAACAGGGCCCCCAGGAGCCAGCCGATGCCGGGCAGGGTCGTGATCGAGGTCGGGAGCGCGAATCGGGTGAACGCCCCGGCGCTCGTCGGCGAGGTCGCGGCGATGATCGTGTTCAGGTAGCCGGTCACGCCGAGCGCGGCGATGTTGATGATCGTGCCGCTGATGATCTGGTCGGCTCGGACCGAGATCGAGAGCCAGGCGTGGAGCAGCGAGATCGCGACCGCCACGAGCACGGCCACGATGAGCGCGATCAGGAGCGGGAGCGTGAAGCCAAGCGGGCCGGCCGCCCCGTGACCCAGGACGTCGGTCATCCCGATGCCCACGACCCAGCCGGTGAAGGCCGAGGCGAGCATCGTTCCCTCGATCCCGATGTTCACGACGCCGGAACGCTCGCACATGACTCCGCACAGGGCGCCGAGGGCCAGCGGCGGCACGGACCGCATGATGATCGGCGAGCTCGTCGGGACGACCTGGATGAGGTAGCCGCCGAGCTGGAACAGCCAGCCCAGCACGGGGATCCCGTACAGGAACGCGATCGGGTCCATCAGTGGACTCCGGGCGTGCTGCCGCTGCCGCCATACGACCGGGCGATCGTGGGCGATGTCTCGACCGCGGGCCGGGCCGATCGCCAGCGCAGCAGCCAGCGCAGCGCCGGCGTCGCGATGAGGAACAGCAGCGCGATCCCGACGAGGACGTTGATCAGCTCCGGCGGGATCCGGGCCTCGACCTGCATCCGGTTCGAGCCGGCGCGCATCGCCCCGAACAGGAGCGCCGAGGGCAGGATCGCGAGCGGGTTCGAGCGGGCGAGGAGCGCGACCGCGATCGCGTCGAAGCCGACCGAGGTCGCGAAGCTCGACTGCATCTGGTGGGTGACGCCGAGGACCACGCACGCCCCGGCGAGCCCCGCGAGGGCCCCGGACAGGGCCATCGTGAAGGTCGTCACGAGCTTCGGGCGCATCCCGGCGTAGCGGGCCGCGTCGGGGTTCGCGCCGACCGTCCGGATCTCGAAGCCGCGGGTCGTCCGGAACAGGAGCCACCAGATCACGAAGGTCATCACGAGGGCGATCAGGAGGCCCAGGTGGCCGTCGGTCCCGATGAGGATCGGAAACGCCGCGTTGCCGACATCCCGCGTGATCGGCGACGGCGAGTTCGGGACCTTGAGCGGCCCGCTGACGAGGGCCGCCAGGATGCTCGTGGCGACGTAGTTGAGCATGATCGTCGTGACGACCTCGTGGGCTCCCGAGGTCGCCTTGAGGAAGCCCGGGATGAAGCCGTAGATCGCGCCGACGAGCGTGCCCGCGAGCACCGCCGCGGTGATGGCGATGAAGCCCGGCTGGTCGGCCAGGGCCACGCCGACGATGACCGAGCCGAGCGCCCCGAGCGTGAACTGGCCCTGCGCGCCGATGTTGAAGAGGCCTGCCCGGAAGCCGATCGCCACGGCCAGCCCGGTCAGCACGAGCGGGGTCGTCTGGACGAGCGTCTCGACGATGTTGTCGAGGTTGCCGAAGGCGCCGAGGAACAGCGACCGGTAGGCCTCGAAGGGTCGAGCCGCATTCAGGGTCCCGCCGGGCTCGATGAGCTGCGAGACCAGGATGTAGATCGCGCCGCCGACGAGCGCGAGCAGGATCGACACGACCGGCAGGGCGACGGCGCCCCAGGCTCGGGAGGTCGCGGCGCGCAGGCGGGCCCGGCTGCCCTCGGTCGTGACGGTCACGCCGTCGCCGCCTTGCCGGCCGCCTCGGCGGCCTCGAGCTGGGCGCCGGTAGCCATGAGCCGACCGACCTTCTCCTTGTCGGCGGTCCGTCCGTCGACAATCGAGACGATCTCGCCCCGGTACATCACGCCGATCCGGTCCGACATCTCGAGGACCTCGTCGAGCTCGGCCGAGACAAGCAGCACGGCGACGCCGGCGTCGCGCTTCGAGATGATCTGGCGATGGATGAACTCGATGCTGCCGACGTCGAGGCCTCGTGTCGGCTGGTCGAGGACGAGCAGCTTCAGCTCCCGCTCGAACTCCCGCGCGACCACGATCTTCTGCTGGTTGCCGCCCGAGAGCGTGCCCGCCGCGGCATCCGCCGACGGGGTCCGGATGTCGAACTCGCCGATGGCCTTCCGACCGTTGGCCTCGATCGCGCCGTCGTCCCGCACGATCCCGCGGGCGAACGGCCGCCGGTAGTACG
>DASUHU010000350.1:0-5044 GCA_036273395.1 Candidatus Limnocylindrales bacterium | reverse complement strand
GCCGCCCATGAGGGAGGCGGTGGCGATGGCCACGCTGGCCACGATCGCGAGCAGGATGGGAGCTCTCGGGACCGGCGCCGCGTTCGGGGTGGTCGCGACCGGCAGGACTCGGGGGGCGCCTGCGGTCGGGGCGCGGGGCGTCAGGAGCATGAGGCAGGCCTCTCGGCAACCCGGCTGACTCCCGGGAGACCGGGAGCCCCGTGGCTTTGCGTCCCCGGGTCACCCCGGGTTTGCCATTTCGATCCGGCCGGCGGTGGGACCGTACCGGAGCGCCAGGACCTCATCGGCGACCACGCGAGATCCACGCGACCGTACGGGCGCCTCGCCGCAGGGGCATCGGCCCGATCGTCCCGGCATCGCTGGCGCAGGTGGGACTACGTAGGCCACCCAACCAAACCGGACCACCCCGGACCGACCCCCGGGCCGACCGCCGCCTACCCGGCGAGCTGTGGGCTCACGCGGTTGCCACGCACCTCGGGCTCCCCCCGGACCGCCCGCAATGCGCCAGCCCGGATGCTTCCGGGCGTGCGGACACCCACGACCGGGGACGAGGCGTCCGAGCCTCGCCTGCCGGCGCTCGTCTTCGGCAAGAACAACACCGCGCTCGGCGCCCTCCGGAGTCTCGCGGGGCACGGCGTGCCGACGCTGGTCGCCGAGGAGACAGGCGACCTCATCTCCCGATCGCGCCTGTACGCCAGGCCGCCGCGGACGCTCCGGGAGACGAGCGACAGCACCGTGCTGGCGGCCTACCTCGACGACCTGCCGATCGAGCGCGCCGTCCTCATCCCCGGCGCCGATGGCTGGGCCGGCGCCATCTCGGGACTCCCCGCACGACTGGCCGAGCGGTTCCCGGCGAGCGTGCCGCCGCACACGGCCACCGATCGCCTCCTCGAGAAGAGCCGGTTCCGGGAGCTCGTCGAGGAGCTGGGGATTCCGCACCCCCGGACCCGGACGCTGCGGACTCTCGACGATCTCGATGGCCTCGACGAACTGATGCTCGCGGGAGCATTCCTCAAGCCGACCGAATCCCAGCGCCACAACGCCGCGTTCGGAACGAAGGGCCTCTTCGTCCAGACGCTCGAGGCCGCGCGCCGCCGCGTCGGCGAGGGGGCCGCCGCGGGGATCACGTTCATGCTCCAGGAATGGATCCCGGGCGGGATGGGCAATACGGTCCTGCTCGACGGCTTCATCGATCGGACGGGCACGATCCGAGCGATGACCGCCCGCCGCCGGCTCCGCATGAACCCCCAGCGCCTCGGCAACACCACGGCGGCGGTGACGATCCCGATGTCCGAGGTCGCTCCCGCCGCGGAGGCCCTCCGGACCGTGCTGGCTGCTGTCGGCTACCGGGGCGTGTTCAACGCCGAGTTCAAGCTCGACGATCGCGACGGCACGTTCCGGATCATCGAGGTCAACCCCCGTCCGGCCTGGTACAGCGGGAGCCTCCGCGGCGCGGGCGTCGACCTCATCTGGATGTCCTATCTCGACGCCCTGGGACTCCCCGTGCCAACCGTCGCGCGATACCGGCTCGGCCGCTACGGGGTCTGCGAGACCCCGGACGCGATCTCGATCGTCCGCACCCTCGCCGCCCGTGAGCGACCGCCGGGCCCGATCCTCCGGCCGTGGCTCACGGGCGACCACGTGTTGTTCGCCTGGTCCGACCCGGCTCCGTTCCTGGCCGACCTCGCGAGGTCGGCCCGCGGGTTTCTCCGGGCGCGACGGGCGGCCGCCGCGGCCTGAGCGAGAGCGGCTCCTTGCCTGATCGGCAGCGGCTACTTGATCGCGAGCGGGTTGACGGGTGAGCCGACCGCGTGGGTGATCGGCAGCGGCGGGGCGCTGAACAGGAACTCGTAGCGGCCGTCGGCCGCGCAGTCATCAGCCAGGGCCTCGAGGTCGAAGATCTCGCCGAGCAGCAGCCCGGCATGGACGATCAGCACGATGTGGAGCGGCTGGAGGACGTCCGACGTCTCGTTGGGCCGCACCTCCAGGCCCCACGTGTCCGTTGCCACGGCCGCCACCTCGCGCTCGAATAGCCAGGGCGCCGTGTCGAGGGCCAGGCCCGCCGCCGGCCCGCCGGCGTAGGTTCCCCACGTTCCCTGTGACCGGCACTGGCCGATCTGGCCAGTTCGCACGAGGAGGATGTCGCCGCGCCGGACGTCCACGCCCTGCCGCCCTGCGGCGCGCTCGAGGTCGGCCGCGTGGATCGGCTCGCCGGGATCGAGCCATGACCGGCCCTGCGACCTCGGGATGTCGAGCAGCACGCCCCGGCCCACGAACCGGTCCCGGGCGCTCGCGATGTCGTTGACGGTGGCGCCGCGACTCCCGACGGCGCTGGCGTCGCGGCCGTTGTAGATCCGGCCCTCGAACACGATGTGGGCAAGCGAGTCCCACTGCGTGCCCGACTGGAGCGGCAGGATCAGGACGTCGTCCGTGACCCGCAGGAAGCGATCCACCCCGCCGTAGAAGTCCCGGACCTCGGTGCCGGTGATGGCCGAGTTGCCGTCGCGGAGCATCAGGTGGATCGGGTTGAACCGGCCCGCGACTCCGGTCGTCTGCGGCCCGTGCTCATCGAGCGGGATCGCGAGCGAGAACACCTCGCCCCGCTGGACGAGGCGCGACGCCGCGACGACGTCCTCGGGGCGGATGTGGTTGAGCGTCCCGAGCTGGTCGTCGGGACCCCATCGGTCCCAGTTCGAGCAGGCTCGGGCGAGGGCCCGAACGTCGTCGATCCCGGGCGTGGTCAGGGCGACGTTCGGAGCCTTCGGCTCGAGGGTCACAGCTCTCGCGTCCGGACCGAGTCATAGCGCGTGACCGGCGCGATCGCGTCCCGATCGATGACGGCGTCGATGACGGTCGGCCCGCGGCGATCCGCTGCGTCGGCGAGCGCGGCTCGGAAGGCTTCGGCGGTCCGGACGCGAACGCCATGGCCGCCGAACGCTCGGGCGACCTCGCCATAGTCGGCGTCGAGGAAGTCGTCGACCTCGGGCACGAGGTGGTCGTAGAGGAGCGTCTGGACGTGGGCCTCGAAGGCCAGCGTCCGGTTGTTCAGGACGACCACGATCACGGGCAGGCCGAGCCGCGCCGCCGTCTCGACGTCGGCCGCCTGGTAGGCGAAGCCGCCGTCGCCGATGATCGAGACGACCTGCCGCCCGGGTGCGGCGAGCTGAGCGCCAAGTCCGGCCGCGAACGACCAGCCGAGCGAGCCGTCGGCCCGGAAGAAGGTCCGGCCGGCGCGCGGCCTGTCGAGCAGTGCCCCGGACCAGGCCGAGGCATAGCCCGTGTCGCCGCAGATCACGGCGTCGTCCGCGAGGGCCTCGTCGAGGATCGCGAGGATCGCCTCGGGTCGGAGCGGCGCCGACTCGTCGAGGTTGGCCAGCTCGGACCGCCGCCGGCGCCACGCCGCGCGACGCTCGTCGATGCCCGCGAGGTAGGCCTCGCGATCGGCGGCCTGGGTCTCCTGGTCCGTCGCCGCCCCGAGCGTGTCGCAGGCCTCGAGCGCCGCCGTGAGGAAGCTCCGGGCATCGGCCACGATCCCGAGGTCCGTCGCGAAGTTCTGACCGATCGCGTCGGCCTCGACGGTGACGTGGATGAGGTGAGCCGTCCGGTCGATGAGCTTGAACGAGTTCGTGACCATCCCGCCCAGGCGGGTGCCGATCGCGAGAATCACGTCGGCCTCGGTCAGGACCTGATTGGCGTAGTTGCGCGAGTACCGGCCGACCGTGCCCACCGCCAGCTCATGGGTCTCGCCGATGGCGCCCTTGCCGGCGACGCTCGTCGCGATCGGGACGCGGAGTCGCTCCGCGAGGCGCTGGAGCTCGCGCCACGCGCCCGACTGGTGGATCCCGTTGCCCGCGAGGATCAGCGGCCGCTGCGCGCGAGCGAGCGCCGCGACGGCGGCCTCGGCGTCGGCACGGCTTGGAGCCGGTCGCGCGAGCGGCACCTCGAGCGGCGTCTCGGCCAGCGACGGCGGCTGATAGTTCCTGATGGGCTGCTCGTAGATGTCGCCTGGGACACCGAGGTACACCGGCCCGGGGGTTCCCGAGACGCTCCGGCGGGCCGCCTGGCGGATGAGGCGGGGGAGCTGGGCAGCGTCCTGGGCCTCGATGGCCCACTTCGTGACCGGCTCGAACATCTTCGGCTGGTCGAGCTCCTGGTACTCCCAGCGATGGCGCTCGGTCCGGCGCATGGCCGAGCAGAGGGCGATGACCGGGCTCGATGACCAGAACGGTTCCGCGAGGGCCGCGGCGACATTGGCCGCGCCCGGGCCGTAGCCGCCATAGACGAAGGTCGGTCGGCCGGTCATTCGGGCGTAGGCATCGGCCATGTAGACGGCCGCCGCCTCGGTCCGGGCAAGGACCTGCTGGATCCCGGCCTTCTGGAGCGCGATCCAGAGCGTGTTGTCGCGTCCGGTCATGAGGAAGAAGTGCCGGACGCCGAGGGCCTTGAGCTCGGCGGCCGTCGCCTCGGCGGCGGTCACCTCGGCGGGGGTCACCTCGGCGGGGGTCACCTCGGTCGCGACGAGCTGGGTGGCGGCCACATCAATCGGCGTGACCGCGTGGGCCGGACCCGGTTGCGCGATCGGGGCGATCGCGACGGTGGCGGGAGGGATCGCGTCCCTGGCGCGGTCGTGGATCGCGGCTCGGCCGCGATCGGCCGTCCGGGCAGGCCGACGTTCCTGGCTGTCGACGGTCATCTGCAGGCTCCCTTCGAGGTGAAGCTGGCGACCAGGCCGCCCGGGCCGTGGGCCAGGTGCCCTGACGAACGTGGCGTTGGCGTAGGCGGGCCGGGTTCGAGGCCTGCGACCGTCGACGTCTCCCCCAGACGTAGCCTGCGATGCCCTGCCGGGATGCTCGCCGCTCACGGGTTGCAGGCACCTATCCGCGGGAACCCGGACCGCGGATTCAGTCGGGCACCCGCTCCCGAAGCATTCGCCGGCATGGGCTGCGAGGCGATTGATCGCCGCCTCACCAGAAGGTGCCGCGCCGGTGGATCGGCCGGGCGCGAGACTTCGACCCGTGGAGGAAACCCGCGACGTCGCCGTGGC
>DASUHU010000349.1:0-10150 GCA_036273395.1 Candidatus Limnocylindrales bacterium | reverse complement strand
AGCGGGCGGATCGGGAAGGTCAGGAGGTTCCGGCGCCAGCGCCGGACCATGTCGGGGACGAGACGACGGACCAGGGAACGCCGAGCCGTGGGCCGATGCGACGCGGCGCCGTCGGCATCGGCCTCGCCACCGTCCGCGGCTCCAGCATCCGCGGCGGCACGTTCCGCCGCGCCCGCGTCCGGTGCCCGCGGTGTCGAGGGCGATCTGACGGGTCGCGGCGGCCGACCCACCAGGTTCCGCCAGTCTGCCGGGACCCGCACGACCCGATAGCCGTCGCGTTCCTCGATCGGCGGCAGGCCGGGCTCCAGGCGGGCATAGACCGTGACTCGCCAGCCCGCCTCCACCGCCGAGCGGGCGATGCGCATCGAGCGGCTGTCGTACCAGCCGGAGGAGAAGGACAGGATCGCGAGCCGCCGGCCGGACGTCGGGCCGCCGGGCGGCTGGCGCGCCTCGTGGTGCGGCGACGCCGCCAGGGTCACGCCGATCGGGCCTCGCGAGGGGACGGGTCACGAGGGGACATGTCGCGCGGCGGCAGCCAGCCGGCTCCGAGCCGGAGGACCTGGCGCGGCCGCGGGGCTCGATCCGCGACCGAGTTGACCGTGTCGACCACGAGGTCGGCCGACTCATAGACCTCGGACCACGGAATCGCCCGGTGGCGGACGAGCGCCACGACGACGTCCGCGTCGCGGAGCACCGAATCGAGCGGGCGGACGCGATACTCGGCGCCCCGGGCGTCCCGGAAGGTCGGCACGTGGGGGTCGTGGTAGAGGACCTCGGCGCCGCGTTCGGCGAGGCCAGCGATGACATCGGCCGCCGGCGAGTTCCGGGCATCCTGGACGTTCGGCTTGAAGGCCACCCCCAGGACGCCCACGCGGGCCCCGCGGAGGGCCTTGCCGCGATCGTTCAGGGCCTCCGCCGTGAGCTCCACGACGTGCCGCGGCATCGCCAGGTTGATGTCCCCGGCCAGCTCGATGAAGCGGTCCGTGAAGTCGAACTCGCGGGCCCGCCACGAGAGGTAGTACGGGTCGACCGGGATGCAATGCCCGCCGACGCCGGGCCCCGGGAGGAACCGCATGAAGCCGAACGGCTTCGTCGCGGCGGCATCGATGACCTCCCACACGTCGAGGCCCATCCGCTCGCACAGCAGGGCGAGGTTGTTGACGAACGCGATGTTGATGTTCCGGAACGTGTTCTCGAGGAGCTTCGCCATCTCGGCCGCGTCGGGCGAGGACAGCTCGACGACGTGGTCGTTGATGTGGCGGAGGAGGGCCGCGGCCCGCTCGGTCGCCGCGGCTGTCGTGCCGCCCACGAGCCGCGGGATCAGGCGGCCCGTGCTCGCGGGATCGCCGGGGTTGACGCGTTCGGGCGCGAAGGCGAGATCGAAGTCGGTCCCCGCGCGCAGCCCGCTCCGCTCGAGCGCTTCGCGGAACGGCCCGTTGGTGGTCCCGGGGTAGGTTGTCGACTGGAGGATCACGAGCTGGCCCGCGCGAAGCGCCTGGCCGACCGCGGCCGCGGCCTGGATGACCGGACCGAGGTCGGGATCCTTCGTCGTCGTGACCGGCGTCGGCACGCAGACGAAGATCGCATCCGCGTCCGCGAGCCGGGCCGCGCCGGCAGCCCGGACCTGGAATCCGCCGTCGAGCGCCGCCCCGAGCCGCTCGTCGGTCACGTCGTCGATCGGCGATCGACGAGCCAGGAGCTCGTCGACGCGGGCCTGGGAGGCGTCGATGCCCTGGACGCTGAGGCCGGCCTCGGCGAAGGAGAGGGCCAGCGGGAGTCCGACATACCCGAGGCCGACCACCGCGACCTCGCGATCCTGTGCCATCCAGCCTCCGGGCATTCGTGCGGCCTAGGTGCGGAGAGCCGGCCGGACTGGGTCGCGGGCCGGGGCTGTCGAGGATACGGCGCAGCGCCGATTCCGATGCTCAGCGCGCCAGGAACCGCTCCACGAAGCGGGCGCTCGCGCGGCCGTCGCAGGCGCCGAGATGTCGGGCGATGAACGCGGGATACGGCGCAAGGTCGAACGAACCCTCGCGGATCGCCTCGGCGACCGCGTCGGTGTCGCCGACCTGCGTGCCGATCATCTCGGTTCGGTAGTCCAGGTAGAGCCCCGGCTCACGCTCGTAGGCCTCGAGATCGGGCACGAGCAGGATGATCGGCCGGCGGAGGAGCGCGAACTCGAAGATCGAGGACGAGTAGTCCGTCACCAGGATGTCCGTCGCGGCGAGGAGATCGTTCACGTCCTCCCCGGGATCCACGACGACATCGAACCCGGCCGTGTCGACGAGGATCGGGTCCAGGTTCGGGTGGCTCTTGAGGACGAGGACGTCGCCCGATGGCAGGGCCGCGCGAAGGCGAGCGGCGTCGAGGGTGCCCGCAGGCCGCTTGCCGCGGCCTCGACCGCGGAACGTCGGGGCGTAGGTGACGACCCGTTTCCCGCCGAGCGCCGGGTAGGCGGCCAGCACGCGTGATCGTGCGGCGGCAACGGCCGTCTCGTTCACCAGCCCGTCCGTCCGGGCCGACCCCAGGGCGACGACGTGGTCGGGCGGGGTCCGCAGGGCCCGCGACCAGGGCTCGCGGGAGGCCTCGCCACTCGCGACGACCCAGTCGTAGTGGCGGTGGAGGAAGGACCGCTCGGGCTCGGACGGAGGCGGCTCGGTGTCCATCCCGAAGCGCTTGAGCGCGCCGGCGGCGTGCCACACCTGGACCACGGTCGTCCGCGCCGGATGCGGACCGACGTGGACCGGGAGGTAAGCGTTGTCGACGACGACGAGGGCCGCCGTCCGGAGATGGAAGATCGCCCTGACCATCCGGACGGCGTAGGCGAGCTTGGCCCGCAGGCCGTAGCCGTACGGCTCCAGGAGGTGGACCCGCTCCCAGTCCGGCCGAAGCGTCCGGATCGCCCCATCGAGATGGAGCAGGTTGCCGTCCAGCTCGGCCTTCCGGGGCGACGCGAGCACCACCCGTCGGGGATGTGGCGGGAGCCACCCGAAGACCCAGCCGAGGACCCGGAGGACCGTCGACGAAAGCCGGTATTCGAGCTCGGTCATGGGCGCGGCCGTCGCCCGCTAGCCGACAGGCGGCTCGCGCGCGGTCGTCTCCGCGCCGATTGCCCCAGCCGTGCTGCCGCCGGCCGCATCCTGGCGCCGGACGTCCAGCACCTGGCCGGTGAGGTCCGAGAGGACCAGGCGCAGGGTCGCGGCCGCGACGTCCTCCGGCTGGAGCATCCCCAGCCGGGACTCGCCCGGGAACGCCGCGCGCCGCATCGGCGTGTCGGTTCGCTCGGGGCTCACCGCGTTCACCCGGATACCGTCGGCGGCCCACTCCTCCGCAAGGCCCTGGGCGATGTTCACGACCGCGGCCTTGCTGGCCGAGTAGGCGACGTAGTTCGGGCGGCCGAGGGTGAACGAGCTCGAGGCGAAGACCGTGAACGAGCCCCGGCTCGCGCTGAGGTAGGGATGGGCGGCCCGGGCAACATTGAGCGTCCCCGTGACGTTCACGTCGATGACCTCGGCCAGCTCCTGGGCGCTGGCCTCGACCGATGGCCCGACGCGCATCACGCCCGCGGTGCACAGCACGTGATCGAGTCCGCCCAGGGCGGCCGCCGCCTCGCCGATCCGCTTCGCGACGGCGGCCGCGTCCCGGATGTCGAGGCCCGTCCGGCGGCCGTCGATCCTGACTCGCGCCCCCGCGGCGGTCGCGGCCTCCGCGATGGCCTTGCCGATGCCGTCGGTCCCGCCCACGACGTAGAGGGCCGCTCCGTCCATGGTCCGCGCCGGCCGCGGGTCGGTCGACGCCGGTGACAGCGTCCGCATCTGGAGCATCCGATCGGCCAGGACCATGTCCGTCCGGGTCGTAATCTTGAGGTTCACCTCGTCGCCCGGGACGGCCACGATCCGGGCGCCCGGCACGTGACGCAGGACGAGGGTGCAGTCGTCGGTCGCCTGCAGGTCGCCGGCCGCCGCCGCGGCCTCGTAGGCCCGGCGCAGGACCCCCAGCCGGAACGTCTGCGGCGTCTGGCCTCGACGGAAGCGCGCCCGCTCCGGGATCTCGACGAGCGTGTCGCCCTCCACGACGACGAGGGTGTCCGCGCTGGGGATCACGGAGTCGGTGGCATCGGCCCGGCCCGACAGGATCGGCTCGATCGACCGGAGCACGACCTCGCGCGGGACGAGCGGCCGGACCGCGTCGTGGACCACGACGATGTCCGCGTCGTCACCGGCCAGCCGCTCGAGCCCGTTCCGTGTGCTCTCGTTGCGGGTCATCCCGCCCGGAACGATCGAGGTCGGGGTCGAGAGCGCGAGGCCGGCGACGAGCTCCTCCGTCTCTCGGAGCCAGCTCGGGTGGGCGACGACGACGATCTGGTCGACGCCCGCAGACGCAATGGCCCGGAGCGACCGCGACAGGATCGGCTCGCCCGCCAGCCGGACGAACTGCTTCGGCATGTCGGCCCCGAACCGGTCGCCGGACCCGCCGGCGAGGACCATCGCGTGGATCCGCATCGGGACGAGGATAAAGGCCCCGAATCTCGCCGGTATCATCGGGGCCCGGGATGCGACGCTCGTGAGCCCAGCCCGCGTCAGGATCCGGCGGCTGCTCGTGCAGCTCGGCTTTGCCATCGGCCGGCTCCTGCCCGTCCGGCACCACGTGGTGCTCGCGACGAGCCATGCCGCCTCGCTGAGCGGCAACCTCGCCTGGATCCGCGACGAGATGGTGGCGCGCGGCCTCCGGCCACGGCTCACCGTCCTCGCCAGTGACATCGTGCGGGGCCGGCGTGGCCGGGTCCGGGCGGGCCTGCTGGCCATTCGCGATGGCTGGTGGCTCGCCCGGGCCAGCCTCGTGATCGTGGACGACTACTACTTCCCGATGTACGTGATCCGACCTCGCCCCGACACGCGCCGGATCCAGGTGTGGCACGCCTGCGGCGCGTTCAAGAAGTTCGGCTACAGCGTCCTCGACAAGTCGTTCGGCATGGACGATGCGTCCGTCGCCCGGCAGGCGATCCACACGAACTACGACCTGTGCCTCGTCTCGGCGATGCGCTTCGCGCCGCACTACGCCGAGGCGTTCCGCCAGCCGCTCGATCGGTTCACCTCGGCCCTCGGCATCCCCCGGACCGACCTGTTCCTGGACCCGCGGCGGCGGGCCGCGGCCGAGGCGGAGGTCCGTGCCCGCTACGCGATCCCCGAGGGCCGCCGGGTCATCCTCTACGCTCCGACGTTCCGGGGCGACAGGATCAGCCAGGCCCGGACGCCCGAGCAGCTCGACCTCGCGGCGATGCGCGCCGCGCTCGGCGAGGATCACGTCCTCCTGGTCCGGGTCCACCCCTTCGCCCGCGATCGTTTCCGGCTGGGCCCCGAGCACGCCGGCTTCGCGATCGACGTCTCGGACCACCCCGATATCAACGCGCTGATGCTCGTCAGCGACATCCTCGTGACCGACTACTCCAGCGCGATGTACGAGTTCTCGCTGCTCGAGCGCCCGATCGCGTTCTTCGCCCCGGACCAGGCCGACTACGACCTGGAGCGCGGCTTCTACCTGGACTGGCCGGCCGATCTGCCGGGCCCCGTGTTCGAGACGACCGAGGCCCTCGCCCGTCATCTTCGGGCCGGCTCGTTCGACCTCGGGCGGGTACGCCGGTTCCGCGATGCGAGCTTCGACGTCGCCGACGGCCACGCCACGGAGCGGTTCGTCGATCGGGAGGTCATGCCGGCGCTGGGCTGACCTGCGGTACCATTCCGCGCGCTCCGCGTCCGGCGACGATCCGAAGCGCCACCGCTCCGACTCGCGGGCTCCGCTCCCACCCCCCTTGAGGCCTCTCACCGCATGACCCTCCGAGCCAGGCCCGCCGCGAAGCGGTCCAGCCGTGCCGGCTGGAACTCCGACGAGCGCCGCTCCGCGCTCATCAACGCCGGCTTCATCCTCGCGATCGTCGCCGCGATCCTCATCCTCGTCGGGTACGGCGGCTGGACCTGGTACGAGTCCCACTTCGGCACCGCGGCCTCGGTCAACGGCCAGACCATCACGAACGACGACTACCAGCGTGAGGTCAACATCGAGGACTTCCGGATCACCTACGCCGAGTCCCGGATCCGGAACGAGCTGGCGGCCGGGCACCTGACCCAGTCCGATGCCCAGAACCAGCTGAACTACTGGGACCAGGTCCGGGCGTCGGTCTCCTCGGTCGCCCTCGAGGGCCTCATCGACATCACCCTCCAGGCCCAGCTCGCGGGCCAGGAGAACGTCACGGTGACCGACGCGGACGTCGACGCCGAGCTCCAGAAGGAAGAGACGATCCCCGAGCAGCGCCACGCCTGGGTCATCGAGGTGACCCCGGTTGCCGATCCCAAGACCGGACAGGTCGGGCAGGCCCAGAAGGACGCCGCGAAGGCGACCGCGGACGCCGCACTCGCGGACCTCAAGTCCGGCCAGTCGTGGGACACGGTCGCGAAGACGATGTCCACCGCGGCCTCCGCGCCGCAGTCAGGCGACCTCGGCTGGATCCAGTCGACGGACACCCAGGACGACGCGAAGCTCGTCACCGCGCTCTTCGCGGTGAGCGCCAACTCGACCACCGACGTGGTCCTCGGCGATGACGGGACGTACCGGATCGGGCGCGTGACGGACATCGCGCCCGCCGGCACCGACACGACCTTCGAGCAGCAGCTGTCCGACGCGGGCGTCTCGCTGTCCGACTACCGCCTCGCGGTCAAGGCCGACGTCATCCACCAGAAGCTCTCGGACAAGGTCGTGTCCGACCTGTCCCAGCCCAGCCTCCAGCGCCACGTCATCGAGATCTACCTGCCGGACGTCAGCTCGACGGCCTCCGCCTCGAGCGTCAAGTTCCGCCAGATCGTCTTCGCCCCGAACAAGGACGAGACCACCGCTTCGAAGGCCACCGACGCGCAATGGGCCGAGGCGAAGAGCCGGGCCGACGACGTCTACCACCAGCTGCTCCTGGATCCGTCCCAGTTCGACTTCCTCGCCCGGACCACGTCCGATGACCCGGGCAGCCGCGACTCCGGCGGCAAGGAGCCCTGGGCCGACACGACGACGGCCCTGCCGGCCGCGGTCTCGACCGAGCTGTTCCAGCAGGGCGATCGGAACGGCGAGATCTTCGCGCCGGTCAAGGGCGACAACGGCTACTACGTGATCCAGTACATGCGGGCCTACGGCGATGGCGACCAGGCCTGGCTCCAGGACCTCAAGACCCGGGCCGAGGCCGGCATCGACTTCTCGCAGCTGGCCCGCGACAACAGCGAGGCCCCCGAGGCGAAGATCGGCGGCGACATCGGCTGGGTCGTGAAGGGCCAGCTCGGGGCCGACCAGGAGTCGGCGATCTTCAGCACGCCGGTCGGCCAGATCTCCGATCCGATCTCGGTCACGAACGACGGGACGTACCTGTTCAAGGTGGTCGCCGAGGAGACGCGGACGCCCGATGCGTCGCAGATCACGACGTTCAAGCAGAGCGGCTTCTCCAACTGGTACAACGCCAAGAAGAACGCGGCGACCATCACCCGGGACGTCAGCACGACGTCGGCGTCCAGCTAGCGAGGGAGACCGTGGCGGCAATGCCCGCACGTCCCTCGACCCTCCCGCTCGCCGCCCGGGCGGCGTGGTCCCTGGATCCGGCCGCCGGCTTCCAGGCCGTGCCGGCGGATGGCCTGGCGGGATTCTCGATCGAACCGTCGCGGCTCCTGGTCGTGCTGCCACCGACCGATGGCACGGGCCCCAGGGCTGGCCGCGAGGGTGGGACGATTCCCGGCCGGCAGGCCCATCCCGATCAGGACCCGCTCGCGGTGCTCCGGCGGCTCTACCCGGCGGAGACGCAGGTCCTCGTGGCCGACGGGGACGGCGAGGCGGCGCAACCGCGCGTCACGACCGTCGGCGAGCTGCGGCCCGAGGACCTCGCCCACGGCCTGGCCGTGCAGCCGCTCGCTCCCGAGCTCTCGTTCGGCGGGCTCTGGACGCTCCCCGCGATCAGCGCCCGGCTGCGGGCGCCGGACGGCTGCCCCTGGGATCGAGAGCAGACCCACCAGTCGCTGCGGAGGCATCTCCTCGAGGAGGCCTACGAGGTCTACGACGCGCTCGAGGCCGGCGCCACGCCGGAGCTCGCGGGCGAGCTCGGCGACCTGCTCCTCCAGGTGGTCCTCCACGCCCAGCTCGCGGCCGAGGCCGGGGTCTTCGACCTGGCCGAGGTGAACGCCACGCTCGCCCGGAAGCTCGTCCGGCGGCACCCCCACGTGTTCGGCGAGGCCGAGGCGCGAACCGCCGCGGACGTCACGCGCCAGTGGGAGCGGATCAAGGCCGACGAGCGCGCGGCTGCGGGCTCGGCGGGCCGTGCCGAGGGTTCGGCCACGGACGTCCCGCGCGGCGCCCTCGACGGGATCAGCGACAGCCTGCCCGCGCTCGCAGCCGGCCAGGAGATGCAGGAGCGGGCGGCGGCCCTGGGCTACGACTGGCCCGACGTCGAGGGCGTGCTCGAGAAGGTCGTCGAGGAGGCCCGCGAGCTGACCGAGGCAGACGGCGATACGGAGCGGGCCGAGGAGCTCGGTGATCTGCTGCTCGTGATCGTCAACCTCGGGCGGAAGCTCGGGATCGACTCGGAGGCGGCGCTTCGGGCGGCGAACCGCAAGTTCCGCTCGCGGTTCCGGCGCATCGAGGCGATGGTCGCCGAGCGAGGCGTCGCGCTGCGCGACCTCGACTTTGCGGCGCTGGACGAGCTCTGGGATGCTGCGAAGGTCCAGGAACGCGCCGAGCTGGCGGCACGTCACGCAGCGCAGGGAGCGGAGGCCTCGAGGTGAGCATCGGCAATCGACCGCCCACGGTACGGGCCGACGGCCGGGGACCGAACGATCTTCGGCCGATCAGCCTGACCCTCGGCGTTCTCAAGTGGGCCGAGGGCTCGTGCCGGATCCGGGTCGGCGACACGGAGGTCCTGTGCGCGGCCACGGTCGGGGATCGGGTGCCGCCGTTCCTCCGCAGCAAGGGCACCGGCTGGGTCACGGCCGAGTACTCGATGCTCCCGCGAGCCACCGCCGAGCGGACCGAGCGCGAGGCCGTGAAGGGCCGGCTCGGGGGCCGGACGCACGAGATCCAACGGCTCATCGGTCGGTCGCTCCGCGGTGTCGTGGACCTGGCCCGGCTCGGCGAGCGCACGGTGACGATCGACTGCGACGTGCTCCAGGCCGATGGCGGGACGCGCTGCGCCTCGATCACCGGTGGCTACGTCGCGATGGCCGCGGCGCTCATGGCCCAGGGCCTGGAGCGGACGCTGGCCGGGAAGGTCGCCGCGGTCTCGGTCGGGGTGATCGACGGCATCACGATGCTCGACCTCGACTACTCCGAGGACTCGCGGGCGGGCGTCGACATGAACGTCGTCGGCACGGATGCCGGGACGTACGTCGAGCTCCAGGGCACGGCCGAGGGCCTGCCGTTCGACCGGGCGAGGATCGATGCGCTGCTCGACCTGGCGAACGTCGGGCTCGGGCGGCTGTTCGAGGCCCAGGCCGAGGCGCTCGCGAAGGTCCGCCGCTGACCTCGCCAGCGGGTCCGGTCCGGGTCGTCGTCGCGACCCACTCGGCCCACAAGCTGCGCGAGCTGCGGGAGCTGCTGGCCGTCCCGGAGATCGAGCTCGTCTCGCTCGATGACCTCGGGATCGCCGACGAGCCGATCGAGGACGGCGAGACGTTCGCGACGAACGCCCATATCAAGGCCCGGTTCGCGGCCCGGAGGACCGGGCTGCCGGCCCTGGCCGACGACTCCGGGATCGAGGTCGAGGCGCTCCGCGGCCGGCCCGGGGTGCGGACCCGGCGATACGCCGGCCCGAACGCGACCGACGCGGACAACAACGCGAAGCTCTTGCGGGAGCTCGCTGGCCGGCCGCCGTCGGAGCGCGGCGCGCGCTACGTCTGCGTGCTCAGCCTCGCGATTCGCGACGCCGCGGCGCCCGCTCGCCTCCGGCTCGTCGATCGGCGAGGGACGTGCCGCGGGCGGATCGCGAGCGAGCCGCGCGGGAGCGGCGGCTTCGGCTACGACCCCATCTTCGAGCCCGCGCCCGAGCCGCCCGGCGGCCGGACGTTCGGCCAGTACGCAGCCGCCGAGAAGGCCGCGATCTCGCACCGCGCCCGGGCGGCCCGCCGGATGCGGC
>DASUHU010000348.1:0-2064 GCA_036273395.1 Candidatus Limnocylindrales bacterium | reverse complement strand
GGCGGCATCGTCGAGACCGAAGATGCCTACTGGGAGCGCATTCGAACCGGTCTCCGCGCCAGCCCGATCAAGCAGGTCATGGTCGAGCGCTGCCTCGTTGGCTGGCAGGAGATCGAGTACGAGGTCATGCGCGACGCGGCGGACACCTGCATCGCCGTCTGCTCGATGGAGAACGTCGACCCCCTCGGCGTCCACACCGGCGACTCGATCGTCGTCGCGCCGGTGCAGACGCTGCCGGATCCGGTCCACCAGCGCCTTCGCAGCGCGGCGCTCGCGATCATCCGGGCCCTCGGCGTCGAGGGCGGCTGCAACGTGCAGTTCGCGCTGTCCCCGGACTCGACCGAGTACGTCGTCATCGAGGTGAACCCGCGGGTCTCGCGGTCATCCGCGCTCGCCTCGAAGGCCACCGGCTACCCGATCGCGCGCGTCGCGGCGCAGATCGCGATCGGGCGGCGGCTCGCGGAGATCCCGAACGTCGTCACCGGCACGACGGTCGCCGCGTTCGAGCCGGCACTCGACTACGTGGTGGTCAAGCTGCCGCGCTTCCCGTTCGACAAGTTCCCGACGGCCGATCGCAGCCTGGGCAGCCAGATGAAGGCGACCGGCGAGGTGATGGCGATCGACCGCACGTTCGCGAGCGCGCTCAACAAGGCGTTGCGCGGGCTCGAGCAGGCGGGTGCCGGCCCGCTGGCAGAGGATCCCGCATGGCGGCCGACGCTCGACTACCTCGCGGCGGCGCTCGCGGGAAGGGGCGACGGGACGGCCGACGAGACGGCCGACGAGGACGCCGTCATCCGCTGGATCGACGAGGACGGCGAAGCCTGCGAGTCGACGCGCTTCGCCCAGCGCTCCGCGGCGCCGATCGTGCTGCGCCGGTTCGTCGCTCCCTCCGACTCGCGCCTGTGGCGCGTCCTCGCCCTGCTCCGGCGCGGCGTCCCCGAAGCCGACATCCAGCGCGCGACCGGCATCACCCCGTGGTTCCTGGCCGAGATGGGCCGCAGCGTCGCGGTCGAGGCCGAGGTTCGGGCGCTCGGCCCGCGCCTGCTGGATGCGGTCGAGGACGCGGACGTGGCCGCTGCGCTGGCGACGGCGAAGCGGCTCGGGTTCGGCGATGCCGAGCTCGCGGCGATGGCCGGCGCGCCGGTCACGGCGGCGTCGATCCGCGAGTCACGTCTCGCGCTCGGCCTGGTCCCGGGGTTCGCCATGGTCGACACGTGCGCCGCCGAGTTCGCCGCGGAGACGCCGTACTTCTACTCGACGTACGCCGCGGCCGGCTCGGCGCCGGAGGCGCCGCCGGTCGAGCGGCCCGCCGCGCTGGTCATCGGCAGCGGCCCGGTCCGGATCGGGCAGGGGATCGAGTTCGACTACTGCGCGGTCCAGGCCGCGGACACGCTCCGGCGCGCCGGCCGCTCGGCCGTGATGATCAACTCGAACCCCGAGACGGTGTCCACGGACTTCGACGCCTCGAGCCGGCTCTACTTCGAGCCGCTGGATCCGGAGAGCGTCCGGAGCGTCATCGACGCCGAGACGGCGCCGGGCGACTCGCTCCTTCCGGCCTTCGTCGCGTTCGGTGGCCAGACGCCCCTGAACCTCGCCGCGCCGCTCGCGACCGGCGGCGTGCCGCTCCTCGGCAGCGACCTCGAGGCGATCGACCAGGCCGAGGAGCGAACGCGCTTCGCGGCCCTCCTGGACCGCCTCGGGATTCCGCAGCCGGAAGGTGGGATGGCCCACAGCATCGAGGAGGCGCTGACGATCGCGGAGCGCATCGGCTACCCGGTGATCGTCCGGCCGAGCTTCGTGATCGGCGGGCTCGCGATCGACTTCTGCTACTCGCCGGACGATCTCGTCCGGCAGCTCGCGGCGGCGACGGTCGTCGACCCGGATCGACCGGTCCGGATCGATCGCTACCTCGAGGGCATCGAGGTCGACGTCGACGCGATCTCCGACGGCGAGACGGTCCTCATCCCGGGCCTCCTCGAGCACGTCGAGCGTGCGGGCGTCCACTCCGGCGACTCCGTCGGGATCTTCCCCCCGCAGACGGTCTCCGAGGCGGACCAGGGCCTG
>DASUHU010000347.1:0-6089 GCA_036273395.1 Candidatus Limnocylindrales bacterium | reverse complement strand
CCAGCGCCGGCTGCGGTCTCTTCGGCCGTCTCGATGACCGCGATCTCGGCGTTGTTCGGGACCGTCGCGCCTTCCTCGACCAGGATCTCTCGGAGGATCCCGGCAAACGGCGATGGCACCTCGGCGTTGACCTTGTCCGTGATGACCTCGAGGAGCGGCTCGTACTTCTCGACATGGTCGCCGGGCTGCTTGAGCCACTTCCCGATCGTCCCCTCGGCGACGCTCTCGCCGAGCTGGGGCATCGTCACCTTGGCCAACGTGCGGGCCTCCTTGCCGTGCGCGACTCGATCTCCGAGAGTGTGCCTTGCCACTTCGAATCGTGCAGCCCGAGCCGGCAGGGACGAATGAGCGTCGAGATCAAGCGGGCCTACGAGCCGCCATCGCCGAGCGACGGCGAGCGCATCCTCGTGGATCGCGTCTGGCCCCGCGGTCGCACCCGCGACGAGCTGCGCCTCGAGGCCTGGGTGCGGGACGTGGCGCCATCCACCGAGCTCCGCCGATGGTTCGGCCATGACCCGACTCGCTGGACGGAGTTCGAGCGGCGATACCGGGAGGAGCTGTCAGCGCCCGACCGACGCGCGCTCGTCGACGACCTCGTCGCTCGCGCCCGGCGTGGCCGCGTGACACTCGTGTACGGCGCTCGGGACACCGCGCACAACCAGGCCCGGGCGCTCGCCAACGTGATCGTGGAGCGGCTCGCGGGCTGATCCGGTCCGGATGCCGCGGGCCGCCAGCAAACGCTCGCCGCTACGCTGCCGCCATGCCGTCGTCGAGCCCACGACCGACCGGAACGATCCCCTTCCTGTTCACGGACACCTCGAGGCGGCACTCGCCGAGCGCGAGGCGAACCGTGCCGTCCGCGACGCGCACCTGGCCAACCTCGAGAGGAGCGCCTCCGCGCCTGACGGCGGCTCGGGCTGACGACCTACGTCGAAGGGGGTTCGAGCGTGAAGCCGAGATCCTCGAACATCGCGATGTCGTCGCCGTACTCCCAGTCCTCGATCAACCGGTCGTCCTCGAACCGGTGGAGGCTCATGCCGGGTGAGCTGAAGGCCTTGCCCGTTGGCGCGGCGCCGAAGGCCGGGCCGAGATGGGTGCCCCGCATCGCCCAGCGGACGACGACGCTCTGGCCGTCGGCGAGCGGCAGGATCTCGTGGACGTCGCACCGGAAGTCCGGGAACGACGCCAGGTACTTCAGCGCCTGGGCCTCGAACCTCTCGGGATTCAGGTCGCCCGCGCCCGAGTGGTGGATGTAGCTCGGCGCCAGGAACGCCCTCACCGCCTCGACATCGTGACGATTGAGGGCGTCGAAGTACCGCATCGCGAGGGTGACGGCGTCGTGGGCCATCGATCTGCGGCGTCAGTACGCGGCGAGCTTCCGGATGCCGTCCGCGATCTTCTCGGGGTTGACCATGAACCAGTCCTCGAGGATGTGGTTGTAGGGCACTCCAGGAACGTCGGGCCCGGCGATCCGGGTCACCGGGCCGTCGAGGTAGTCGAAGGCCTCCTCGGCGATGATCGCGCAGATCTCGGCGCCGAAGCCGAGGAACCGGTTGTCCTCGTAGACCACGATGGCCTTGCCGGTCTTCTTGACCGACTCGAGGATCGTCGCCTTGTCGAGCGGCCGGAGCGACCGGACGTCGACGACCTCGACGTCGATGCCGTCCTCGGCGACGAGCTCCGCGGCCTCGAGGCCGTACTGGGCCATCAGCCCGTAGGCGACGAGCGTGATCTGCGACCCCGGGCGGGTGATGGCGGCCTGGCCGAGCGGGATCGTGTAGTCGCTGTCCGGCACCTCACCCCGGACCGAGCGATACATCTTCTTGTGCTCGAAGAACAGCACCGGGTCGTCGTCGCGGATCGCGGTCCGGAGGAGGCCCTTGGCGTCGTACGGGGTCGAGGGAATGACGACCTTGAGGCCCGGGCTGTGGGCGAAGTAGGCCTCGACCGACTGGGAGTGGTAGAGCGCGCCGTGGACCCCGCCGCCGTATGGCGCGCGGACGGTCATCGGGACGCCGAAGCCATTGTTCGAGCGGTAGCGCATCCGGGCGGCTTCGTTGATGAGCTGGTTGAACGCCGGCGCGATGAAGTCCGCGAACTGGATCTCGGCCACCGGCCGGAGGCCGTTGATCGCCGCGCCGATCGAGGCGCCGACGATCATCGACTCGGTCAGGGGCGTGTCGATGACGCGGTCGTCGCCGAACTCGGCCCACAGGCCGTCGGTCGCCAGGAAGACGCCGCCCTTCTTGCCGACGTCCTCACCGAGGACGATGACGTTCTCGTCGCGGCGCATCTCCTCGGTGAGCGTGTCGCGGACGGCCTCGAGGAGGGTCCTGACCGCCATCTCAGTGGCCTCCCGTGCCCCGGAGCGTGAAGCCCCAGGGTGGCGGCGTCTCGCCCGGCCAGTCCTCGGCGAAGACCCACTTCATCGCCGTCGCCGGGTCCGGATCGGGCGCCTCCTCGGCGTACTTCGTGGCATCGTCCACGGCGGCCTTCACCTCGGCGACGATCCGCGCCTCGTTCTCGTCGTTGAGGATCTTCGCGTCGCGGAGCTCGCCCCGGAAGCGTGGCAGGGGGTCCTTCTCGGACAGCTCGGCCAGCTCCTCGGCCGTGCGGTACTTCGTCTGCTGGTCGTCCGAGGAATGGGCCGTGAGGCGGATGACCTTGGCCTCGATGAACGTCGGGCCGTCGCCGCGTCGGGCGCGGTCCACGGCCTCCCTGGCGGCCCGGTAGCAGGCCAGGACATCGGCCCCGTCGACCACGACGCCGGGCATGCCGTACCCGGCGGCACGATCCGCGACGTTCTCGATCGGGAGCTGCTTGGAGACGGGCACGCTGATCGCGTAGCCGTTGTTCTCGACGACGAGGATGAACGGCAGCTTGTGGATGCCCGCGAAGTTCAGGCCCTCGTGGACGTCGCCCTGGTTGGCGCTTCCCTCGCCCATCGAGGACATCGCGACCTCGCCGGTCTTCCGGATCTTGGCCGCGAGCGCGATCCCGACTGCGTGGAGCATCTGGGTCGCCACCGGCGACGACAGCGAGACCAGGTGGGCCTGCATCGAGCCGTAGTGCCCGGGCATCTGGCGGCCACCCGAGGAGATGTCGATCGCCTTGGCGAACTGGGCGGTCATGAGGTCTCGCGCGCTCATGCCCATCGCCAGCAGCGTCCCGACCGAGCGATAGAACGGCGCGAACCAGTCCTTGCCGCGCTCGAGGGCCCAGGCCGTCGCGACCTGCGCGCCCTCGTGGCCCTGGCCGCTGATCACGAACGGAATCCGGCCGGCCCGGTTGAGGACCCACATCCGCTCGTCCACGGCCCGAGCGAGGGCCATCGTCTGGTAGATCCCGAGGAGGTCCTCGTCGGTCAGCCCGGCCGAGGCCGCGAGCTTCGAGACGCCAGGCCCGGATCCGTTCGGCCTGGCGCCGTGGCCGGCGCTGCCGTTGCGCTCCGCCGTGGCGGAGGCCTTCTTCGTCGTCGCCATCGTTCCCCTAGAAGTTGATCGAGCGGCCGTCGACGTTGAGGGCGGCCTCGCCGACGACTTCGCTCAAGGTCGGATGCGGGTGGGTCGAGCCGCCGATCTCCCACGGCGTGGCGTCGAGGTCGAGGGCGACCGAGGCCTCCGCGATGAGGTCCGTCGCGTGCGGTCCGATGATATGGACACCGAGCGTGTCATCGGTCTCACGATGGCCGATGACTTTGGCAAAGCCTTCGTACTCGCCACCGATCACGGCCTTTGCGATGGCCTGGAACGGGACCCTGCCGACCTTGTACGGAATCTCGCGCTCCTGGCACTGCTGCTCGGTGAGGCCGATCGAGGCGATCTCCGGCCGGCAGTACGTCGCCCGCGGCTGCTTCACGTAGTCGACCGGATGAACGTCCTTGAGCCCGGCGATGATCGAGGCCGCGACGATTCCCTCGTGGGCCGCGGTGTGGGCGAGCATCAGCCCGCCGATCGCATCGCCGATTGCGTATAAGTGCGGCTCCTTCGTGCGCATCCGGGCATCGACCTTCACGAAGCCCCGCTCCAGCTCGGCCCGGGTGCTCTCGAGCCCGACGTTCTCGACGTTGGGGGCCCGGCCGGTCGCGACGAGCAGGATGTCGGCCTTCAGCTCGCTCGCGTCCTTGCCCTCGGGTCCGACCGTGATCGAGACGCCGTCGTCACCGGCCTTCACGGCCTTCGCGTCGAAGCGGGCGTTCGTCATGACCGTGATGCCCCGGCGGGTGAAGCTCCGCTCGAGGGCCTGGCTGACCTCGCGGTCCTCGAGGGGCACGATCGCCGGGAGGTACTCGAGCACGGTGACCTTGACCCCGAGATCGTGGTACATCGAGGCGAACTCGACCCCGACGGCGCCCGCCCCGATCACGATGACGCTGCCCGGGAGGGTCGTGCTGGCGAGGACGTCGTCCGAGGTGACGATCCGCTTCCCGTCCGGGGTCAGGCCCGGCAGGGACTTGACCCGCGAGCCGGTGGCGAGGATCACGTCATTGCCCTGGAGGATCCGCTCGCCCCCACCGCCCGGGGTGCCGTCGTCGCTTGCCATGTGGACGCGGACCTGGCGACCGCCCTCGAGCACGCCGCGGCCCTGGATCCAGGCGACCTTGTTCTTGTCGACGAGGCTCTTGAGGCCGGTCCACATCCGCTTCACGACCTGGTCGCGCCGGGCGGCCATCTTCGCGTAGTCGATGCCGGGCTTGGCTTCGCCCGCGAGGTTGATCCCGAAATCGGCGGCGTGCTGGATGCGCTCGTAGAACGCGGCCGATTCGAGCAGCGCCTTCGTCGGGATGCAGCCGACATGGAGGCACGTCCCGCCGATCTTGCCCTCCTCGACGAGGGCGACCTTCAGGCCGAGCTGGGCCGCCCGGAAGGCCGCCGTGTAGCCGCCTGTGCCAGCGCCGAGGACCACGAGATCGAAGTCGTTGGAGGAGCCGACGGCCATCGCCGGGATGATAGGTCCGCACGCACGGGGGCGCGCGCGACCCGGCCGTCGCGGGGTCGCGGGAACCTCGATGTAGACTCGGCCCCAGCCGGGTCCGGCGTTCGCGTCGTCGGTGGGAGCGTCCACCCGGTCCAGTGCGAGCGAATGTCGTGGACGGTGGCCTGCTCCTCCGGGTCGTCCTCGTCGGGATCGCCTACCTCGCCGGGTCGATTCCGTTCGGCGTGGTGGTCGCGCGCCTGAGTGGCGGCCCCGACCCCCGCTCCGTCGGCTCGGGCCGGACGGGCGGCACGAACTCACTCCGCGCGCTCGGACGGAAGTGGGCCGCGCTCGTGGTCCTCGGAGATCTCGCCAAGGGCGCGCTGCCGGTGCTCCTCGCGCGGCTCGTGACCGGCGGCGACGCAACGGCCGAGGTGCTGTGCGCCGCGGCCACGGTCCTCGGCGCGTGGCGCTCCGTGTTCCTGGGTCTCGCCGCCGGCGGACGCGGCGTCGGGACCGGGGTCGGGACGATGCTCGTCATCCAGCCGGTCGCCGTGCTCCTCGCAGCGCCGGTGTTCTTCGGCGTGATCCTCCTGACCCGCTACGTCTCGCTCGGCTCGCTCATCGGGTCCGCCGCGATGTTTCCGGCGATGCTGCTGATCTGGGCCGTCGCCCAGGGCTGGGTCCCGCCGCAGTACCTGGCCTGGGCGGCGGTCGGGCCGGCCCTCATCTGGCTGGCCCACGCCGACAACATCCATCGCCTGCTCCAGGGCAAGGAGCGGAAGTTCGACCTGGCGCTGCTCGGCGGCCGCCGCAGCGGGAGCGCTTGACGCTCATCCGGACGGCCGATGGCCGATCGCTCTCGGTACACGACACCGAGGGCAGGGACCGCGATCGGCTGACGGTCCTGTGGTTCCACGGATCCCCCCAGTCCGGTGCGATCCTCGAGCCGATCGCCACGGCGGCGGCCCCCCGCGAGATTCGCGTCGTGTCCTATGGCCGCCCGAGCTATGGCGGCTCGACGCCCCTCCCCGGGCGAGACGTGGCGAGCGCCGCTTCCGACGTCGGCGCGATCGCGGACGCGCTCGGGCTCGAGCGGTTCGCCGTGATGGGGGCCTCGGGCGGCGGACCGCACGCCCTCGCCTGCGCCGCCCTCCTGGGCGACCGCGTCGCCG
>DASUHU010000346.1:0-8781 GCA_036273395.1 Candidatus Limnocylindrales bacterium | reverse complement strand
GGCATCGCGAAGGAGCGCGAGGAGCTGATCCTCCCGGATCGGGCCGAGCCGATCCTGCTGCCGACCACGTCGCAGGCGCTCTACCTCGTCCAGCGGATCCGCGACGAGGCCCACCGCTTCGCGATCACATACCACCGGGATCTCCGGCGCAAGGCCGCGGTCCGCTCGAAGTTCGACGACCTGCCGGGCATCGGCCCGCGCCGCCGCGCCGCCCTCCTGCGGGTGTTCGGCTCGATCAAGCGCGTCCGCGAGGCGCCCGTCGAGCAGGTCGCCGCCGTCCCCGGGATCGGCCCGAACCTCGCCGCCCGGATCAAGGCGAACCTCGAGGCGTAGTAGCGCGTTCTTCGGCGCGATCCAGCGCCGAGTGCGTCGGAGCACGCACAGTCCCCCGGCGCTCCGAGGCATCGATTGGCGAGCATCCCGAGGGCGTCGAGCGCGCCTGGGTCGGTGCGCCAAGCGTGGGCGCATCGGCAGCGTCGTCAGCGAAAGCAACCGCCGGATACGCCGCGGTGAACCGGGAATCCGAATGCTTCCCCAGTGGACGCCGTTCGGCTCGGCCGAGGGTTGCGGGCGCTGCGTCTTCGGCGCGGGTGGCGCCAGGACGACGTGGCCAGGTTGGCGCGGTGCTCGCGCTCGGTCATCGGCCGAATCGAACGCGGTGGCGCCGGCGGGGTGACGCCTCGTCGCCTCGAGGCAGTCGCCGGCGTGCTCGGTGCTCGATTGATCGTCCGGCTCGATTGGAATGGCGAGGCGCTGGATCGGCTGCTCGACGCCGGTCATGCCGCCCTCGTCGAGGCGGTCGTCGCGACGCTTGGCTCGGGGCCGTGGGAGGTTATCCCGGAAGCCACCTTCGCGATCGATGGCGAGCGCGGTTCGACCGACATCCTGGCGTGGAGCCCGGGCTCCGCAGTCCTGCTCGTCGTCGAGGTCAAGTCCGTCGTCCCGGACGTCCAGGCGATGCTTGCCAGCCTCGACCGCAAGCTGCGACTTGCCACCCGCATCGGCAGCGCTCACGGCTGGCGCCCGGCCGCCGTCGCCGGACTGCTCGTCATCGGCGACACGCGGACGTCCCGGCGCCGCATCGAGCATCACCGTTCGACGTTCGCCTCCCGATTTCCCGATCGCATCGCGACGATCCGCCGATTCGTGCGCGACCCGGCCTCGAAGCCCAGCCTGCGCGGCCTCTGGTTCCTGCCATCCGCTCACACGCCGACCGCTCGTCATCGGGTTCGTCCGATGTCGAGCGATACCCGCGAGGGCAAACGGGCTGATCGAGGAGGTTCTGTGTCAACGGGTCCTGGCGCGAACGCATGACACGAACGGGATGACGAAGGGCCACGAGGAGAGCGGGTGGCAGAAACGTCGGGCCGGGACCGGCACGCGGCTCGAACGCGCGAAGCCGCGAACGCGCACGCCGCTGGGACGCGCAAGCGGGCGCCGACGCGCATGCGCGCGCCGACGCCCACCGGAGCGCCGCGGGCGGGGGGCCGGGGGCGCTGGGAACGGAACGGCGGGGGCCGGGAGGCGCCTGTATCATCCGCGTTCGTGCGTAGAGCCGGTCCCATCCTCATCCTCGTCATCGGCCTGTTGGCGCTCGCCGTCGACTTCTGGCCGAACCTGACGATCCCCGACCTCGGCGGGCAGAGCGGCGGTCGGGTCCTCGAGACCAAGCTCGGGCTCGACCTGAAGGGCGGCCTCCGGGTCGAGTACCAGGTCGAGGCGTCGGGTGGCAAGACACCGGGCCCCTCGGACGTCGAGATCGTCAAGGGCATCATCGAGAAGCGGGTGAACTCGACGGGCGTTGCCGAGCCCCAGGTCGTGACGGCCGGCACGAACGAGATCGTCGTCGAGGTACCGGGCGTCACCGACCCCGAGGCGATCCGGAAGCTCATCGGGACGACCGGCCAGCTCCAGTTCGTCCCGCTCCCGGAGTCCAAGTACGGCACGGCATCGGCGCCGGGTCCCAGCCAGGCGGTCCAGGGCCAGCCACTGCCGACCCAGGAGACGCCGCTGTTCAACGGGACCGAGGTCTCCAGCGCCACCGTCGGCACGAACCAGCAGGGCCAGCGGGTCGTCGACTTCGTCCTGAAGGACAACGGCAAGAACCTGTTCGCCCAGTACACCGCCGCCCACATCGGCGGCTTCTTCGCGATCGTGCTCGACGGGAGCGTGATCTCGGCGCCGACGATCAACCAGTCGATCCCGGGCGGGACCGTCGAGATCAGTGCCGGCGCGACGGTTGGCGGGTTCAGCCTCCAGGACGCCCAGAACCTCGTGAACGTCCTGCGCTTCGGCTCGCTGCCGTTCCCCGTCCAGGAGATCGCGAGCGACACGATCGACCCGACCCTCGGCGCCGAGTTCCTGACCCGGAGCCTGCTCGCCGGCGGGATCGCGATCCTGCTCGTGATCCTGTTCATGCTCCTCCACTACCGCCTGCCGGGCGGCGTGGCGAGCTTCGCCCTGATCTACTACTCGCTCGTCGTCTACGCGGTCTTCCGGCTCGTCCCGGTCGTCCTGACGCTGGCCGGCATCGCCGGATTCGTGCTCTCGATCGGCATGGCCGTCGACGCCAACATCCTGATCTTCGAGCGGACCAAGGAAGAGTTGCGCCTCGGGAAGTCGCTGCCCCAGGCGATCGAGGCGGGCTTCAACCGGGCCTGGAACTCGATCCTCGACTCGAACGTGTCGAGCCTGATCACGGCGTCGATCCTGTATCTCTTCGGATCGTCGGTCATCCAGGGCTTTGCCCTTGTCCTGATCATCGGCGTCCTGACGTCGATGTTCACCGCGGTCACCGTGACCCGGACGATCCTGCGGATCGTGGTGACCCAGGGCTGGGCTCGGCGGGCCGGGCTGTACGGCGTGACGGACGCCGAGTTCCTCGCTCGGCCGGTCGGCCGGCGGGCGGTCCGGGGCGAGGCGCGCGGCGGTGTTTGACCTCATCAGCAAGCGGCGCTGGTTCTTCGCCTTCTCGCTCCTCATCACGATCCCGGGCTTGATCTTCATCCTCCTGACGCCGCTCACCGGCGACGCGGTCGGGCTGAAGTTCTCGATCGACTACACCGGCGGGACCGAGTGGGTCATCAAGTTCCAGGACCCGAACGTCCAGGCCGAGGACGTCCGCCAGGAGCTCATCTCCCTCGGCCAGACCGATGCCACGGTCACGCGGACGGGCAGCGGCTTCTTCGACATCCGGCTGAACAAGCTCGACCTGCGCGAGGCCCAGCCCGGGGTGAGCCCCGCGCCCGAGGCGAGCGCGGGTTCGTCGGGCTCGCCCGGCGCGTCGGCAGCGATGCCGACGCCAACGCCGACGCCAACGCCGACGCCGACCCCGACGCCGAGCCCCACGCCCAGCCCGACCGCGGCGGCGTCTCCCGGCGCGTCGCCCGGCTCGAGCCAGGCCCCGACCGGCAACACGACGATCCCGACGACCGGGCCGCTCGCGCCGATCGCGCAGGCGCTCGAGGCCCGCTTCGGCCCGATCGCCCAGCAGCTGAGCCTCAGCTCGATCGGCGCGGTCGTGAGCTCCGACCTGATCCAGGAGGCGGTGATCCTCATCCTCGTGGGCGCGATCGGGATCCTGCTCTGGATCACGCTCCGGTTCCGGGACGTGAAGTTCGGCGTCACGGCGCTCGTTGCCCTGCTCCACGACGTCATCGTCGTGATCGGGATCTTCGCGATCCTCGGGACGTTCTTCGGCGTCCAGATCGACGGGCTGTTCGTGACCGCGATGCTGACCGTGATCGGCTTCAGCGTCCATGACACGATCGTGGTGTTCGACCGGATCCGGGAGAACCGGGCCCGCCACGCCGGCGAGCCGTTCGCCGAGATCGTCAACCACTCCCTGCTCCAGACGTTCGGCCGGTCGATCACGACGAGCTTCACGGTCGTCCTGACCCTCACGGCCCTCCTGCTGTTCGGCGGCTCGGAGACGCAGGAGTTCGTCCTGGCCCTGCTCATCGGGATCATCTCCGGGACGTACTCGTCGATCTTCAACGCCAGCCCGCTCCTCGTCGTCTGGCAGGAGTGGGAGCAGCGCCGCAAGGACCGCCTCGACCAGGCCCGCCCGGCGCGGCGCGGCGCCGCCGCCTGATCATCGCGGGCACGCGACTCGGCGGCGGACGTCTCGGCGCGGGACGCCTCGGCGGGGCCCGTTCGGAGGCGCGGCGGACCGCAGTGAAGTCTCCGTGCATCGGCCCGTGGCATCCTGACGCCGTGCTGCAACCTCGCCGTCCGGGAGCCTGAGATCGTGCTGGAGCCTCGGACGCGGTGGCGGTTCCCCGAGCCCGTCGAGGTCGACCCCGGGATGCTCGCGCGAGCGGCGGAGCTGGGCCTCGGGCCGCGGCTCGCGGAGATCCTGGTCCGGCGGGGCATCGACACGCCCGCGGCGCTGTCGGCGTTCGTGGGCCCGGCCCAGGCCTCGCTCAACGATCCGGGCCTGCTGCCGGATGCTGCCCGGTTCCGCGATCGGATCGTGGCCGCCCGCGATCGAGGCGAGCGGGTGCTGGTGTTCGGCGACTTCGACGCCGATGGGGTCAGCGGACTCGCCGTCCTGACGCTGGCACTGCGGCGACTGGGCATCGACGTCGTGCCGTACGTGCCGTCGCGGCTCGAGGAGGGCCACGGGCTGTCCCTCGCCGGGATCGAGGCGGCGGTCGCTGCGAGGGCCTCGGTCATCGTCACCGTCGACACTGGGACGTCCAGTGCCGACGAGGTCGGGCTCGCGAACGGGCGCGGAGTCGATGTCCTGATCACGGACCATCACCGAGTGCCCGCGCGTCTTCCCACCGCGGTCGCGCTCGTGAACCCGCACCGGCCGGACGCCGAGTACCCGGACCGGGGCCTCACGGGCGCCGGCGTCGCGTTCACGCTTGCCCGCCTCCTGCTGGGAGCCGACGCGCTCGACCTCGCGGATCTCGCCGCGATCGGGACCGTCGCGGACGTCGCCCCGATCCTCGGCGAGAACCGGGCCATCGCACGCCTCGGCCTGGAGCGGATCCGGACCGCGCCACGGCCCGGGATCGCGGGGCTGCTTGCCGCCGCTGCCATCGCGCCGGCGGCCTGCGATCTCGAGACGCTGGCGTTCGCCGTCGCACCCCGGCTCAACGCCGCGGGCAGGGTGGGGGAGGCCTCGGACGCAGCCCGACTCCTGCTGACCGACGACGCGGACGAGGCGGCGGCGCTCGCCGAGGCCCTCCAGGCGGCCAACGGCCTGCGCCGCGACCTGACCCGCTCGGCGATCGCGGAAGCGCGAATCTCGCCGGATGCCGTCGATGAGGCGCGGGCGACGATCGTCCACGGGGCCTGGGCCGTCGGGATCGTCGGGCTCGTCGCGTCGCGGCTGGCGGAGGAGCGCGGCCGGCCGGCGATCGTCGGCGCGGATCTCGGGCCGGTGATCCGCGCGTCGGCCCGGAGCGATGGGCGGCTCCACCTGGCCGACGCGCTCGCAGCCTGCGGGGACCTCCTCGTCCGCCACGGCGGCCACGCCGGCGCGGCGGGCTTCGAGATCGAAGCCGACCGCTGGTTGGACTTCCGCGATCGCTTCCTGACCCTCGCCGGCTCGATCCCGCCCGCGGACCCCGTGCCGACCCTTGCGCTGGACCTCGCCGTGCCCGCGCTCGACGTCGGATATGACCTCCTGCGTGAGCTCGGCCGTCTCGCTCCCGCGGGCGTCGGCAATCCCGAGCCGCTCGTGGCCATCCTCGGCCTCACGGTCGTGCGCGCCCGTGAGGCGAGCGGCGGCCACAGCCAGCTCGTGCTGCGGCGGGACCGCGACGTGCTCGACGGGATCGCGTTCGGCTGGCCGGAGCTGGCCGGGCTCGTGTACGAGGGCGACCGGATCGATGTCGTCGCCCGGCTCGCGAGCCGGCGCTTCGGCGGGATCGAATCGCTCCAGCTGGAGCTCCGGGACGCGGCGCCGGCCGGCAGCCAGCGGCCCGCGGCACGCCCGCCGGTGGCGGTCGCGGTGGCGCCCGGTCCGGGGCCCGCGCCGCTTCCGGCGCCCGTGACCGAGCCGATCGGCCTGCCGGCCTCGGGGTCATGAGCCTCCGCGGCGGTCAGGGGCCTCGGGACCGCGGCGTCCGCGTGCCGTCGCTGAGGATGCCGGCTTCGCTCGCGGGTGCCGGCGCCCTGCTCTGGCCGGCGATCTCGGCGGTCGGGCTCGCGATCATCGCCGCGGCGAGCATCGCGATCCTCAACGGCGAGCTGCCCACCCTCGGCGGAAGCGGCCAGATCGGCGGGCCGGTCAAGACCCCGACGCCATCGAACGTCGTGATCGTCGACCCGCGCTCGAACGTCCCGGGCAAGCTCGTCTACGTCAAGGACGGCAACCTCTGGATCCAGTCGGGCGCCCAGGCCACCCAGCTCACGACCGGCGGCAACGACGCGATGCCATCGTGGTCGCTCGATGGCCAGTGGATCTACTTCATCCGGACGACGGCCGGGACCGGGAACTTCCCGGCGAATGGCGTGGTCCGAACCTATGACCTCAGGATCCCGGCGGTGGTCCGGATGCATCCCGACGGGTCGGGACTGCAGACGATGCTGAGCGGCAGGATCAGCAAGGGCAGCTACACGTGGCAGGCGTTCATCCGGCAGCCCGTCCCGAATCCCGACGACACGACCATCGCCATGGTGACCGACTACCCCGACCCGACGGTGAACGACGTCGTCCTCAAGTTGCTCGACCTCAAGACCGGCGGCGTGGTCAATCCGAAGCTCGCCGAGGTGGCGCCGCTCGGCCACCAGGATCCCGCCTGGTCGCCCGACGGCGGGTCCATCGTGTACGTCAAGGACGCCCGCAACGGCACCCAGGGCGCCTCGGTCCTGGAGCGCTACGACCTCGCGAGCAAGAGCGTCCGGGCGCTCACCGGACCCGGGTACCTCAGCCCGTCGTGGTCGCCCGACGGCAGGTACCTGGCGGCCACGCTCTCGACGTCCTTCGGGACGGACATCGTGATCCTCGATGCCAGGACCGGTGCCGAGCTCCTCCGCGTGACCACCGACCAGCTCTCGTTCGACCCCGTCTGGTCGCCCGCGGGTGACGCGATCGCTTTCTTCCGGGTCGACCAGGGCGTCGTGGACCTCGAGCTGGTGCGACTCCAGGGCAGCGCTCCCGGGTGGACGATCGGGGACACGGTGCCGATGACGCACAACGCCGGTCTCGATGCCGGTTCGCGGGCCTCCTGGTACATCCCGCCGGATGAGCTCCCGACACCCGGGCCGAGCAGCGTCCCGAGCGTCGCCTTCCCGACCCTCCACGCGTCGGCGGCGCCCCAGGGCTCGACGATCCCGTGACCGCGGCCCGCTATCTCCAGCGCCTCGCCGAGCGCCAGGCGCAATCCGGGACGGTGCTGTGCGTCGGCATCGACCCGGATCCCGACGCCCTGCCGGCGGGCTTCCCCCCCGACATCTCGGGCGTCGAGGCCTTTGCCCAGCTCCTCGTCGACGCCGCCGCGCCGTTCGCCGCCGCGATCAAGCCGAACCTCGCCTTCTTCGAGGCGTTCGGGTCATCGGGGCTCGCCGCCTTCGAGCGGATCCGCGCGACGATCCCGGCCGGGGTCCCGGTGGTCATCGATGCCAAGCGCGGCGACATCGGCACGACCTCGGCCCGGCACGCTGCGGCGCTGTACGACACCCTGGGCGCGGACGCGGTCACGGTCAGCCCGTACCTGGGCGAAGAGGCCATCCGGCCGCTCCTCGAGCGGCTCGATCGGCTGGCGTACGTCCTGTGCCGGACATCGAACCCGGGCGCCGGCGAGCTGCAGGACCTCGCCGTCGCGGAGGCGGACGCGGGCGGCGCCCAGGCGCGCGAGCCGGGGGAGGGCGAGGCCCTGGCGACTGAGCCGCTCTGGGCGCGCGTGGCCCGCCGCGCGACGGCCTGGGGCCCGGGTGGCACGGTGGGTCTCGTCGTTGGCGCGACCGCGCCTCGCGAGCTCGCCGCGATCCGCGACATTGCCCCGACGCTGCCGTTCCTGGTTCCCGGGGTGGGGGCCCAGGGCGGGGAGGTGGATGCGGTCCTCGCCTCCGGACCCGCGACCGCGGGAACCGCGGGGGCCGCGCCCGGCGGGGCCCTGCTCGTCAACGTGTCGCGGGGCGTCGCCTCGGCGGCGCTGGGCACGTCCGCGGGCAGTGCCTCGTCCGATCTCGGCGAACGGCTCGCGGAGGCCGCTCGCGAGTGGGCGGCCCGATTGCCCGTGCTACGCTGACTCGAGGTCGCCCAACACTAAGGATTTCGCGAGATGCCATTCAACATCGGGCCGGGCGAGCTGATCATCCTCCTCGTCATCGCCCTCGTCGTCTTCGGGCCGGGCCGGCTCCCGGAGGTCGGGCAGGCGCTCGGCAAGTCGATTCGGGAGTTCCGTCGAGCGGCCTCGGACATCACCGAGTCCACCAACCCCACCACCCCGCCCTCGACCGGCGCCACGACGTCCGCCGCGCAGCCGCCGGCGGCCACGTCGTCCCCGGCCGCCGCGCCATCGCCGGCCGCTGCGCCATCGCCGGCCGCTGCGCCACCCGCTGCGTCGGCGACTTCCGGGGAGACCGCGACCGCGCCTGGACCTGACGGCGATCGGCCCTCGGCCTAGCGCCGCCTCGCGGCTGCGCCCGCCGCCGGCGTGCCGGACGGGCCTTCGATGACGAGCGAGTCGTCGCTTCCCCAGGCAATCCCCGGTCAGGCCCCCGGCCAGGCCTCCAGCCCGGCGCCCGCCCCCTCGGGCTCGCCGGCCGATGCAGCGACGATGCCGCTGCTCGACCACCTGGCCGAGCTCCGGAGCCGGATCG
>DASUHU010000345.1:0-2675 GCA_036273395.1 Candidatus Limnocylindrales bacterium | reverse complement strand
CGCGGCGGCGGGCGCGGCCGGCGGCGGGGCGGGTGGCGCGGGCGATCCGTTCGGGCCCGGCGGGCCGTTCGCGGCATACGGCTTCGGCGGCGGCGGTGGGCGCGGCACGGCAACCGGCCCGGGCGGGATCCGCTACGAGTTCCGCACGACGGGCGACCCCGGCGCATTCTCGGACTTCTTCCGGATGATGTTCGGGGACGAGGGCGCGGCGGCCGGCGAGCCCGAGGCCTACAGCGGCGGGACGCGCTATGCGAGCGGCGGCTCCATCGACGAGCTCCTCGCCGGCATGGGCATCCGAGACCGCGGCCGGGCCGGCGGCCGCGGCTCGCGTGGGACGAGCTCGTCGGCCGGCACCGATCGAGTCGGAACGCCTCGCCTCGCGCCGGTCGAGGCCACGGCCGACATCGGCCTCGAGGAGGCCTTCCACGGCACGACCCGGATCGTCGAGGTCGGAGGCAAGCGGCTCGAGGTCTCGATCCCGCGCGGCGTCGACTCCGGGAGCCGCGTTCGCCTGAGCGGCAAGGGCCCCGATGGTCGCGATCTCGTCGTCGTGATCCAGGTCCGGCCGAACCCGACGTTCAGCCGCCACGGCGCGGACCTCGAGCGGGAGGTCCAGATCAGCCTCGAGGAGGCACTCCTCGGGGGCGAGATTCGGGTCGGGACGCTCAAGGGCCAGGTCCTGCTCAAGGTGCCCGGGGGGACCCAGAACGGCCGCCGCTTCCGCCTCGCGAACCAGGGCATGCCGAAGCTGAAGGGCGAGGGCTCGGGCGACCTCTACGTCGTCGTCCGCGTCACGCTGCCGACCCATCTCTCCGACGAGGCGAAGGCCGCCGCTCGGCAGTTCCTCGACCTCGTCGACCAACCGACCCCCCGTCCGTAGCCAGCCAGGATCACATGCAGCTCGATCGATTCACGCAGAAGGCCCAGGAGGCCATCGTCGCCGCCCAGCAGCTCGCGGAGCGGCTCCAGAGTCCCCTGCTCGACGCCGAGCACATCCTTTCGGCGCTCGTCGAGCCCGATGACGGCGTGCCCGCCGAGACGCTCCGGCGCCTCGGCGTCGACCTGCCGGCATTCCGCGCGGAGCTTGCGGCCATCCTCGCCAAGCGGGCCCGGATCCAGGGCGGATCACTGACCCTCGATCCCCGGGCGAAGCGGGTGATCGAGCGGGCCCAGGAGGAGGCCCGGCGACTCGGGGACGAGTACACCTCGACGGAGCACCTCCTGATCGGCGTGGCCGAGGTCGGCGGCGAGGGCCAGAAGCTGCTCGAGCAGCACCATGCCGGCAAGGAGCAGATCCTGGCCGCGCTCGCCTCGGTTCGGGGCGGCCAGCGAGTCACGAGCCAGAACCCCGAGGAGACCTACCAGGCCCTCGAGAAGTACGGCCGGGACCTGACCGCCGAGGCCCGGGCCGGCAAGCTCGACCCGGTCATCGGCCGCGACGACGAGATCCGCCGCGTCATGCAGGTCCTCAGCCGCCGGACCAAGAACAACCCGGTCCTGATCGGTGAGCCCGGGGTCGGCAAGACGGCCATCGCCGAGGGCCTCGCCCAGCGGATCGTCCGGGGCGACGTGCCCGAGAGCCTCAAGGACAAGCGCGTCGTCGCGCTCGACCTCGGCGCGCTGATCGCCGGCGCGAAGTTCCGGGGCGAGTTCGAGGAGCGGCTCAAGGCCGTCCTCAAGGAGATCAAGGACGCCGAGGGCCAGGTGATCCTGTTCATCGACGAGCTCCACACGGTCGTGGGCGCGGGCGCGGCCGAGGGCGCGATGGACGCCTCCAACCTCCTGAAGCCGATGCTCGCCCGAGGCGAGCTCCATACGATCGGCGCCACAACGCTCGACGAGTACCGCAAGCACATCGAGAAGGACGCCGCGCTCGAGCGGCGCTTCCAGCCGGTCCTGGTCGACGAGCCCTCGGTCGAGGAGACGATCTCGATCCTGCGCGGCCTCCGGGAGCGCTACGAGGTCCATCACGGCGTCCGGATCACGGACTCCGCGCTCGTCGCCGCGGCGACGCTCTCGGACCGCTACATCAGCGAGCGCTTCCTGCCGGACAAGGCCATCGACCTCGTGGACGAGGCCGCGTCCCGGCTTCGGATGGAGATCGACTCGATGCCGATCGAGCTCGACGAGCTCGAGCGACGCCGGATCCAGCTCGAGATCGAGCGCGAGGCCCTCCGCAAGGAGACCGACGAGGCCTCCAAGGCGCGCCTCGAGGCGCTCGACAAGGACCTCGCCGAGATCGCCGAGGAATCGGGCGCGATGAAGCAGCGCTGGGAGGCCGAGAAGTCGGCCATCCAGGCCGTTCGCTCGACGAAGTCGGAGCTCGAGAACCTGCAGGTCCAGATCGACCAGGCGGAGCGCGAGGCCAACTACGAGCGGGCCGCACAGCTCAAGTACGGGACCCTCCGCGAGCTCCAGGATCGCCTCGCCCAGGAGGACGCCGCGATCGCGGCCCTGCGCGGCCCGAACGCGCTCCTCAAGGAAGAGGTCACCGCGGACGACATCGCCGAGATCGTGGGCAAATGGACCGGCATCCCGGTCAGCCGCCTGCTCGAGGGCGAGATGGCCAAGCTCGTCCACATGGAGGATCGGCTCCACGAGCGGGTCATCGGCCAGGACGAGGCGGTCGAGGCCGTCGCGAACGCGCTGCGCCGTGCGCGCACCGGGTTGCAGGA
>DASUHU010000344.1:0-2197 GCA_036273395.1 Candidatus Limnocylindrales bacterium | reverse complement strand
ACCACTCCACGGTCCTCCATGCCTGCGACAAGATCGGCCGCGAGGCCGCCGGCAACGACGAGCTGCGCCGGGAGATCGCCGCGGTCCGCGAGCTCATCTACGCCGACTGACGGCCACCGGCCGAGGACGCGGCCGGACGGGTGCCGACGCTGACGCTCCGGTGCACACCGCGGCCGATGGCGCACTGACGGGCGTCGTCTCAGACCGGCGTCATACCGTCCTGCGGCGGTCCGGCTCTCGCGTGCCGCCCTTCTCGTGCCGGCCTTCTCGTGCCGGCCTGCTCGGGCCGGCCTGCTCGTGCCGACCCTTCCTCGTGCCGGCCTGCTCGTGCCGGCTCTTCTCAATCGCCGATGAGGTGCGACCTATCCACGTTCCGGGCCTCGTCGCGGGATTGGTGACCTCGAATCCATCCCGAGCCACGCTTACGCGGGGACGAATCGCCGGCGCGGACGCTCGGCTCGGGCCGGCGAAGCTGGATAGGTCGCAGGTGATCGGCAGATGAAGGATGGCTGAGCCGGGTCGAGGCTCGGGCCGCGAGGCCGCGAGCCGGCACGGGCGGAAGTCCTGCGCCATCCACCACCGGCCCGGACGAGCGGTGGACACGGCGCGATCGGCGTGTGTGTAAGTCGGCGGTTGTCACGAGATAAGACGCCGTCGATATGTGGAAGCAACACTGGCGCCCGGTCGGGCCCGCCGTGGACGGCCGCGGTCGTCCACCGAGTGACCCCGAGGCCGTCCGCCGCCTGGAGCTGGCCATCCACCGGCGGGAGGATCGTGTCGACCGCCGTCCGCCGCACGACCGAGCACGCCCGTCCACCTCGTCAACACCATGATGATGAGGGTGACGGACCTCTCTAAATCGGCGAAGATACACACACCGATCGCCTGCGCCCGGGACCTGCCTGGTTGAACGGTGACACCCCGGGGTCAGCCGCCCCGGATCTCGGCAGCGTCCTCGTGGAAGCCTTGGAGTGGACCTGACGTGAAGCTCTCGGTCATGCAGGAGAACCTCGCGCGCGGCCTCTCGGTCGTCAGCCGGGCGATCTCCACCCGCAGCACCCTGCCCGTCCTCGCCAACGTCCTGCTCCGGACGGAGGACGGCGGCCTGCGCCTCACGACCACGAACCTCGAGATCGGGCTCGTCTACTGGGTCCCGGCCAAGATCGACACCGATGGCGCGACGACGGTGCCGGCCAAGCTCCTGACCGATCTGGTGACCTCGCTCCCCGGCGGCCAGAAGGTCGAGCTCGAGACCGGGACGGGCGAGACCCTCCACCTGACCGCAGGTCCGTTCCAGTCGCACCTGAAAGGCATCGACGCAGACGAGTTCCCCTCGATCCAGGCGGTCGGCGAGCGGCCCACGACGCGGATCGCCCAGAACGTCCTGAAGCACGCCCTCGAGGAGACCGCGTTCGCGGCGGCGACCGACGAGGCCCGCCCGATCCTGACCGGGGTCCTGTGGCGGTTCGACGGCGACAGCGTGACGTTCGCCGCGGCGGACAACTACCGGATCGCGGTCAAGACGATCCCGGTCCTCGACCCGGTCTCCGAGACAAGCGTGGTGATCCCGGTCCGGGCCCTGACCGAGCTGATGCGGATCCTCGGCGACTCGGACGATCCGGTGGACGTCGTGATCGCCCAGAACCGCAACCAGGTCCTGTTCCATCTCGAGGGCATCGACCTCGTCAGCCGGCTCATCGACGGCCAGTTCCCGAACTACCAGTCGGTGCTTCCCAAGGCACACACGACGCGCGCGATCCTCGATCGAGAGGAGCTGCTGCGCGCGGTCCGGCCCGCGGCGCTGATCGCCCACGAGTCGGCGAACATCGTCAAGCTCCAGATCTCCTCGAACGGCGAGAGCGGCATCGTCGTCAGCGCGAACGCCGAGATCGGAGACCACGTCGGCCAGGTCGAGGCGGACGTCGAGGGCGACGGCACGTCGATCGCCTTCAACGCCAAGTACCTCGCCGACGTCCTCACGAACGTGACCGCGGACCAGTTCGCGCTCGAGCTCCAGGGCCCCCTCGCGCCCGGCGTGTTCAAGCCCGTCGGCGACGACCGGTACGTCCACGTGGTCATGCCGGTCCGGACGACGTCCTGATCGAGGTCGAGGCGACCCAGGTCGCCGCCGGAGGGGCGTCGCCCGATCCGGCCCCGACCCTCGCAGCGCTCCGGCTCGAGCAGTTCCGGGGGTACG
>DASUHU010000343.1:0-2416 GCA_036273395.1 Candidatus Limnocylindrales bacterium | reverse complement strand
GGCCGCCCGCTCCCGAACCAGGACGAGCCGATCCACGTCCGAGGCCAGGCGAAGGTGGTGGACCGCAGCGAAGCCTTCCCCCTCCAGCTCCCCTCGGCGGAGCGATCGGGCGAGATCGGCGAGCTGCCGGCGGACCGCGGCCTCCGGAACGATCCGACCGTCGCGGGTCGCATTCCGTGCAAGGACGAGCTCGGGCGGCACGTCCAGGACGATCGCGACGGCCGCTCGACCGTGTCGCGCCGCAATTCGGACGAGCGATCGGCGGGCGAAGGCGGTCACGTTCGTGGCGTCGACGAGCGTGGTCCGCCCCTCGGCCAGCCGCCGATGGAGGTCGGCGTGGAGGCGGCGGAACGCGGGCTGCGTCGCCGACTGATCTGCTTCGTCCCCAGCGATCAGCTCGCGGTAGGCATCGGATGAGAGGACGTCCTCAGGCGAGAGCGTGCCGTCGGACCCCAAGTCGCGCCCGTCCGCGACGAGGCGACGCGCGAGCGTCGACTTGCCCGATCCGGCGGCGCCGACGAGGACGATGAGGGTCGGCTCGTCGATGCGGATGATCAGCGGCGGAGCGGTCGTCTCCACGGTCCACCGAGGCTAGCGGCCGCGCGGCCGCGATCGAGGGTCAGGCCGGCTGGCGCCGAGCCTCCCAGCCGCCACCGTCGCGGGCCCGGACCTCGTAGGCCGGCTGGTCGTAGACCGAGGGGCCGCCGACGACGTGGCCCTCCCCGAGCCGGAACCGCGAGCCGTGCCACGGGCACTCGACGATCGCCGCGCTGCCCCCGCCGCCATCCGAGATCGGCCGATGGCCCGCGTCGAGAAGCCGCCCCTCGCTCAGCGGACCGCCCGCATGGGCGCACGTGTCGTGGAGGGCCAGGATCATTTCGCCGTTCCGGACGAGGACGAGGGTGTTGATCCCGAGCTTGGCTCGGATTGGGCGTCCCTCGGGGATCGAGCCGTCCGGACCGACCTCCGCGGGCTCGAGGGCCAGCCACTTCGTGCCGGCCCCGCGGTAGGCGTGCCGATCGATCATGTTGCCGGTCACGTAGACGACATCGCCACCGACGAACGCGCCGGCAGCGAGGATGAGGAACGCGATGACCGAGACCGCGATCGCGGCCGCGGATGCCGGACCACCCGACGGGCCGCCGAGCCGGAGCACCGCGTCGATCAGGTACACGACGAGGGCCACGACCATCAGGGTCGAGTGAAGGGTCGCCCGCTCCCGGGCCTTGCCGTCGGTATCGGCGTAATCCGCGAAGCCGGCGAGGGCCGCGGCCAGCATCCCGAGGATGCCGACGCCCAGTGCCCACCCGGCCGCGGCCGGCAACGCGACGACGTCGAAGACGATGACCAGGAACAGGATCCCGATCGGGGCGTCGGTCAGGAGGGCATGGATCGGATGACCGAGCCATCGACCGTTAAGGAGATCCCGGATCGAGGGGATCGCGTGGAAGATCGCGTGATCGATCCCGTGCAGCCACTCGCCGAAGGGCTTCACCCAGCCTGCCTGGGCGTCCATCAGTCGGGTCAGCCATCGGGCCATGGCGTCCACCTCCAGCGACGGTTCGGGAACGTTCCGGGGAGTCTATCGCCAATGGCCATTTCACCAGCCTCGCCGCGCTAGGCTCCCGGGATGCCCGGACCTCTCGCCTCGTGGCGAGCGCTGCTCGCCGCGTTCGCGATCACCTCGCTCGTCGAGGGGATCGGGGTCAGCCAGGTCTTCGCGCTGCTGCCCTCGCAGCTGACCGGGATGGGCGTGCCCGATGCAGAGCGGCTGTCGTTCGTGGGCCTGTTCAGCGCGCTGGTGTTCGTCGTGGGCATGCCGCTCGTCCCGCTGTGGGGCGTCTGGGCCGACAAGTACTCGCGCAAGGCGGTCATCGCCCGGAGCGCCGTCGTCGAGGCGGTCGTGTTCGGCGGGATGGCCCTCGCCCGGGAGCCGTGGCAGGTCGCCCTCGTGCTCCTGCTCATCGGCTTCCAGCTCGGGAACACCGGCGTCATGCTGGCCGGGATCCGCGACGTCGTGCCGGCCCGTCGCCTGGGCACGTCGATCGCGATCTTCGGGGCCGCAGGCCCGGTCGGCTTCGCGCTCGGGCCGGTCATCGCCGGTCTCCTCATCGACGGGGCCCGCTGGTCGATCTCGGGGGTGTTCGCCATCTCGGCGGTCCTGTCGCTCGGGACCGCGGCCCTCGTCGGGCTCGGGACCGTGGAGATCCGCCCATCGGTCGTGCCCCAGGGACCCGTGCTGAATCTCGCCTTCGGGGCCGTCCGCGGTGTCCTGTCCGACCCGGCCGTCCGCCGGATCTTCGCGATCTACGGCGCGGCGTTCCTCGCCAACCAGATGTCGCGGCCCTATGTCCCGGTCCTCGTGGAGACCGTCGTCGGGCGCGGGCCAGGGCTCGCGAGCGCGATCGGGCTCGTC
>DASUHU010000342.1:0-15329 GCA_036273395.1 Candidatus Limnocylindrales bacterium | reverse complement strand
TCTGGTTCGGGGCGCTCGCGGCCAGGCCCAGGTACTGGAGATAGGACGACAGGGTCGACGCCTCGCCGGCCTGGCCCGAGCCATTGAGGACCCAGACCTCGGCGCCTTCCTCGGCGACGGCGTCGCGGGCTTCGGCGAAGGCCGGATCGACGGTGAAGGCGTCCTTCACGGCCTGCCGGATCCGGCTCATGTTCGGCTCGATGATGTAGCCCCGGGGGCTGCTCAGGAACTCGGTCTGGTAGTAGGGCGGCGTGAAGATGACCGACCGGATCGAGCGGGCGTCGACCTTGTCCGCGACCTGGAGCAGCTGGGGGACGAGCTCGCGCGGGATGTCCGTGGTGATCGAGCTCTTGAGGGCTGCCGTCAAGGTATCGAGCTGGGGCAGGACGGTGGCGATGTTCGTCTGCTCGCGCAGGGACACGAGGATCCGCTGCTGGCGGGCACCCCGGTCGAAGTCCGACGAGGTGTGCCGGGATCGCGCGTACTGGAGCGCGTACGAGCCGTCCATGTGCTGCATCCCGGCGGCGATGTAGAGCCGCTCGAGATCGCCGTGGGAGGCCGGGTAGTGGTCGTCGACCACGGGGACCTGGACGTTCACGGTGAGCCCGCCGAGCGCGTCGACGATCTTCTCGAAGCCGGCGAAGTTGACCTCGACGAAGTACTGGATGTTGAGGCCAAGGGCGTTGCCCATGATCGCCTTGAGGCCGTTGTAGCCGGGCCCGTTCGGAATTCCGGGGATCGGGGGATACCAGTCGGACCGCTTGGAGACCGTCGAGAAGTACTGGTTGATCTTGCCCGGAAACGTCGGGCCGAAGAAGTTCCGTGCGGGACCGGCGGGGATCGGGACGTCGACGGTGTCACGGGGCAGCGTGAACATCACGACCTGGTTCGTGGTCGGATCGATCGAGACGGTGATCATCGTGTCGGTGTTGTGGCCGCCGTTCTGCTCGTCGGCTCCGATGAGCAGGATGTTCAGGCGTGACGTGCCGTCCCAGGCCGTCTGCGGGGCGCTCGACTGGAGCGGCGGACCGACCGTCCCCGGGGGCGTCGGGACCGCGACCTCGTCACTCGAGCCCGGGCCCTGGTCGCTTGCGCCCGGCTGCTCGCTGGCGCCCGGCCCGCAGGCGCCGGATTCGGGGCTGAAGATGCAGTCGGCCGTGCCGGCGAGCAGGAGGTCGTAGCGGGCGACGGCGACGTGCGCGACGCTCATGACCAGGAGCACGGCGGTGAGGCCGGCGAGCGATGCCAGGGCCGGGAAGGGGAGTCCCGAGCCCGCGAACCGGCTCCGGCCCGATCGGTCCGGCCGGCTCGGGCGTGTCGCGGCCGGCGCCCATGCCGGGCCGACGCGGCGGGCGATCCACCACGCGTCGACGATCGCCCCGGCGCGATACGCGAGGGTGATGAGATTCAGGACGAACACGCCGTTGAGGAACCAGGCCTGCACGGCGAGCCCGGCAAGGTCGAACGTGTTCAGGCGGATGGCGAACCCGGCCGCGAGTGCCACCAGGAGGAACGGCGGCGCAGCCCAGCCGAGTCCCCGACGGTACGCGCCGAGGTAGACGTGACCGAGCCCGGGGAAGAGCAGCGACAGGAACGCGGCCACGAAGGCCGAGCGCCCACGCGGCCGGATCTGCTGCGGGGGCTGCATCGCGGGTAGGATACGCGGACCATCGGCGAGCGCCTCCGGGACCCCCGACCGGCGGGCGGCCGCCATTCCGGCCCCCAACGATCAGGCGAGGTCCAGTTGTTCGTTCCCGTCCCATCGCGCCCCGATCTCGTCGCCCAGGAGCACGAGATCCTGTCGCTCTGGCGCGAGCGCGGGACCTTCGCAAGGCTCCGGGCCCAGAACGCCGGCGGGCCCCGGTGGAGCTTCCTCGACGGCCCGATCACGGCCAACAACCCGATGGGCGTCCACCACGCCTGGGGCCGGGCCTACAAGGACCTCTTCCAGCGCTTCCACGCAATGCTCGGCGAAGACCAGCGCTGGCAGAACGGCTTCGACTGCCAGGGCCTGTGGGTCGAGGTCAACGTCGAGCGAGACCTGGGCTTCACGAGCAAGCGCGACATCGAGGCCTTCGGGATCGCCGAGTTCGTCAGCCTCTGCAAGCAGCGCGTCCTGACCTTCGCCGCGCGCCAGACCGAGCAGTCGACGCGGCTCGGGTTCTGGATGGACTGGAACGACCCGGAGGAGCTCCGCCGGCTGGGCGAGGAGCTGGCCGAGGCGCCCTGGAAGGAAACGACGATCCAGGGCGTGGGCGGACCGGTGACCGACACGGTCGAGATGCTCGTCGGCCGCCTCGGGATGCCCGAGGTCGGGGGCTCGTACTTCACATTCAGCAACGAGAACAACGACCTCATCTGGGGCTTCCTGGCCGAGTGCCATCGACGGGGCTGGATCCGGAAGGGCCACGACTCGATGCCGTGGTGCCCGCGCTGCGGCACCGGCCTGTCCCAGATGGAGATGAACGAGGGCTACCAGGACCGCGACGATCCCGGCCTGACCGTTCGGTTCCCGCTGCTCGACCGGCCCGGCGAGAGCCTCCTCGTCTGGACGACGACGCCGTGGACGCTCGCCGCGAACGTCGCGGCGGCCGTCGGGCCCGATCAGGCGTACGTCCTGGTTCGCCAGGGCGATGCCCGGCTATGGCTCGGGAAGGCCCGCCTCACGTCGGCCCTCATCGGGCCGTTCGAGGTGCTCGAGGAGCGCCGCGGGACCGAGCTCGCCGGATGGCGCTACACGGGCCCCTACGACGACCTGCCGGCGGTCCGGGCCGCGTTCGCGGGCGGGTCAGGCGAGCCGGGACCCGCGTACGAGCACCGGGTCGTGGCGTGGGACGAGGTCGGCGAGGATGAGGGCACCGGGATCGTCCACATCGCGCCCGGGGCCGGCGCGGAGGACTACCAGCTGGGGACGTCGCTCGGCCTGCCGGTCATCGGCCCGATCGATGAGGACGGCCGCTACTACGGGAGCTTCGGCTGGCTGGCTGGACGCGAGGCGCCGAATGCCACGGACGCGATCGTCGACGACCTCGAGCGACGCGGCTTCTTCTACCACCTGGAGGCCTACCGCCACCGCTATCCGCACTGCTGGCGCTGCGGCACGCCGCTGTTGTTCCGCCTCGTGGACGAGTGGTTCATCACGATGGGCCCGGTCTACGACCAGCCGCGCGAGACGCTGACCAGGGACCAGGTCGACGCGAGCCTGCGCTACCAGATCATGGAGGTCGTCGACCAGATCCGGTGGATCCCGTCGTTCGGCTACGAGCGGGAGCTGGACTGGCTCCTCAACATGCGCGACTGGATGATCTCCAAGAAGCGCTACTGGGGTCTGGCCCTGCCGATCTACGACTGCACGTCCTGCGGGACGGTGGAGGTCATCGGCGGCCGCGAGGAGCTGAGGGCCCGGGCGATCGAGGGCTGGGACGCCTTCGAAGGCCACACGCCGCATCGGCCGTACGTGGACGCGGTGAAGATCGCCTGCTCGTCCTGCGGCCAGGCCGTGTCCCGGATCCCGGACGTCGGCAATCCCTGGCTGGACGCTGGGATCGTGCCCTTCTCGACGCTCCACTACCGGGAAGAGCCCGAGTACTGGGCGAACTGGTTCCCGGCCGACTTCATCACGGAGAGCTTTCCCGGCCAGTTCCGGAACTGGTTCTACGCCATGCTCGCGATGTCGACGGTCCTCCGGCGCGAGCCGCCGTTCAGGACGATCTTCGGCTACGCCACCCTCTTCGGCGAGGACGGCCGGCCGATGCACAAGAGCTCGGGCAACTCGATCGAGTTCGACGAGGCCGCCGAGCGGATGGGCGTCGACGTCATGCGCTGGATGTTCGCGAGGGCCCGACCCGAGGACAACATCCTGTTCGGCTGGCACGCCGCGGACGAGGCCCGCCGGCGGTTGCTCGTCCTGTGGAACGTCTACGCCTTCTTTGTGACCTACGCCCGGCTGGCCGGCTGGGTGCCGACGGCCGGGATCAGCGAGGCCGTCGAGCGGAGCGCCGATGGCTGGCCGGCCCTCGATCGCTGGATCCTGTCGCGCGCGGCGGGCCTCGCCGCTGACACCCGTGACCGGTTGACGGACGTCGACCCGCTCGCCGCGAGCCGGCTCATCGAGGCATTCGTCGACGACCTCTCGACGTGGTACCTCCGCCGGTCCCGGGACCGGATGCGCGCGACGGCCGAGGCGGGGGAGCGCGAGCCCGCGTTCGCGACGCTGCACGCGACGCTCGTGACCCTCTGCCGGACGATGGCTCCGATCCTGCCGTTCCTGTCCGAGGCGATGTACCGGAACCTCGCCGGGTCGATTCCGGGCCTGCCCGACAGCGTCCACCTCACGCGCTGGCCGGCCGACGAGGTCGCGGGCTTCCGCGACCGGGACCTCGAGGCGTCCATGGCCACCGTTCGCCGGGCCGTCGAGCTCGTCCGGACGCTCCGGAGCTCCGCGGGCCTGCGGGTCCGGCAGCCGCTCGCCCGGCTCTGGCTGGCGCTGCCGGGTGCCGACCTCGTCGATCGGGACGAGCTCCTCGCGCTGCTCGCGGACGAGGTCAACGTCAAGGCGGTCGATCTCATCGGGGACGAGTCGGCGCTCGTCGAGCGACGGGTCAAGCCGCTGCTGCCGCGGATCGGGAAGCGGCTCGGTCCGGCGATCCCGGCGGTCATGGCCGCGGCCCGCGAGGGGGCGTTCCAGATTCGCCACGATGGATCCGTCGAGATCGCGGGCCAGACGCTGGCGCCCGACGAGGTCGAGATCATCGCCACGCCCCGTCCCGGCACGGCGGTCGCCCACGACGAGGGACTGGTCGTCGTGATCGACACGGAGCTGACGCCCGAGCTCGTGGCCGAGGGCGACGCGCGCGAGCTCCAGCGGGCCGTCCAGGAGCTGCGCCGGACGGCCGAGCTGCCGCTCGACGCCCGGATCGAGCTGTGGCTCGGGGGTCTCGATGGCCGGCTCGAGCCGTACCTCGAGGGCATCGCGGCGGACACCCTGTCGACCGCGGTCCACCGCACCGCGGCGCCGGACGGGCTCGTCCATCGAGCGGCGATCGACGTCTCGGACGGCAGCGTGGCGATCGCGCTTCGCCAGACGCCCGGCGGCGAGGGCGCGGATTGAGCTCGGCGAGGGACCGCCGGCCAGCCTGGCTCCTGTTCGCGGCGCTCGCCGCCGGGATCGTCGTCGCGGACCAGCTCACGAAGGCCTGGCTGACGAGCGTCCTGCCGACGCCGAACCAATCGATGTCAGTCGTCGACGACCTCCTCCGGCTGGTGTTCTCCCAGAACCGGGGTGGCCTGTTCGGGCTGCTGCAGGGCTCCGCGATCGCGTTCGCGGGCGTCTCGCTGCTCGTGATCGCGGGCATCGTCGCGTACCACGCGACCTCGAGCCGGGATCCCTGGCTGAGCCTCGCCCTCGGGCTCCTGCTCGGCGGCGCGATCGGCAATCTGGTCGACCGGCTGCGCCTGGGCTACGTCGTCGATTTCGTCGATGCGGGCGTCGGGACGTGGCGGTGGTACACCTTCAACGTGGCGGACGCCGCGATCAGCTGCGCGATCGTGCTGCTGCTCGTCCTCGCGATCCGGCCGCCGGCCCGGGCGGCGACCGCGTGATGCCCGGCCCGACGAGCGCCCCGCCGCCGAAGCCGGCCTCCGCGCCGCCGGGCCCGGTACCGACCGACGTGCGGCTGGTCGTCGTACCGGCCGGAGACTCGCCCGGACGCGCGGATCGCTTCGCCGCGGACCTGACCGGGCTCTCGCGGAGCTTCGTCCAGCGGCTCATGGCCGATGGGCACGTGACCGCCGGCGGCAGTCGGGTCAAGGCCAACACGATCGTCCTGCCGGGAACGGAGCTGCGGGTGGAGGTGCCGCCTCCGGCCGATCCGGTGCCGCTGCCCGATTCGACCATCGACGTGCCCGTCGTCTACGAGGACGCCGATCTCCTGATCGTCGACAAGCCGGCCGGCCTCGTCGTCCATCCCGCGCCGGGCCACGCCGATGGCACCCTGGTGAACGCCCTGCTCGGCAGCCACGGCGAGACGTTCGGCGGGATCGCCGGCGTCCGGCGGCCGGGCATCGTCCATCGGCTGGACCGGGACACGAGTGGCCTGCTCATCGTCGCCCGGACCGACGCGGCCCAGGCCTCGGTGATGGCCCAGCTCAAGGCCCGGCGCGTCAAGAAGACGTACCTCGCCCTGGTCCAGGGCGCGGTCGCGGCGGCGACGGGCCGAATCGAGGCGCCGATCGGGCGCGACCCGGGGCATCGGACGCGGATGGCCGTGACCGCCTCGGGCCGGCCCGCGACGACAGGCTACCGGGTCCGCGAGCGGTTCGACGGCTGGACGTTCCTCGAGCTCGATCTCATCACCGGCCGGACCCACCAGATCCGGGTTCACCTCGCCGCGATCGGACACCCGGTGGCGGGCGATCCGCTCTACGGGACCGGCACGAGCCGGCGGGGGCCGGACAATCTCGATCGGCTGTTCCTCCACGCCTGGCGGCTCGAGCTCGCCTCGCCCTCGAGCGGCCGGCTCATCCGAGCCGAGGCGCCGCTCCCACCCGACCTCGACTCGGTCCTCGCCGGACTCCGAGCCGGTGGACGCTGAGGCCCGGGGCGCCCCGGCCGTGGGAGCGCCGAACGGGTCCAGGCCGACGGAGGTCGGTGCCCCGGGGGCGCTGCTGGTCATCGTCTCGGGGCCCTCGGGCGTCGGCAAGGACACGGTCATCGAGGCGCTTCGCGAGCTGCCCGACGGCGCGACCCGCCACTACGTCGTGACCTGCACGACCCGGCCTCGCCGCTCCTACGAGATCGACGGCGTCCACTACCAGTTCCTCGACACCAGCGCCTTCCTCGAGCTCCGGGAGCGAGGCGGCTTCCTCGAGGCGAACGACGTCCACGGCCACTGGTACGGCACCCCGCGGCGCCAGGTCCGCGACGCGCTCGTCGCCGGGCGCGACGTCATCCTGAAGATCGACGTCCAGGGCGCGGCCGAGGTGAAGCAGAAGGTGCCGGAGGCGCTGCTCGTCTTCCTCGTGCCGCCGTCGCTCGAGGATCTCTTCGGCCGCCTCCAGGCTCGGGCCACGGAAAGCGCGGACGAGCTCGACGTGCGCCAGCGGAACGCGGCCCTCGAGCTGGCCCGGCAGGAGGACTACGACTACGTCGTCGTGAACGAGACGGGGGAGGTCGACCGGACGGCCGCCCGGGTCGATGAGATCATCCGGCACGAGAAGGCGGTTCACGCCGACCAGCGAACGCGGGTCTGATCGGGTGGCGACCATCGAGGTCGACGCGATGGCGGACGGGCAGGGAGGCGCGGGCGAGGATCGTCGCGGTGAAGCTCGCGCCGCTGCCCCGGCGCTGGATCGGGGAACCGCGGCAGAGCCCGCGCCGCGCGTCTCGGTCGCCGTCGACGCCGCCGGCGCGGCGGGCGCCTTCACGTACCACGTCCCTGCCGACCTCCGACCCCTCGCCGCCGGCGAGGCGGTGCTCGTCGAGTTCGGACGGCGGCAGGCGCTCGGGATCGTCCTCGGGGCCGTGCCCGCCGCGGCGGAGCTCGCCGGCGGCGGGGAGGAGCTCGCCGGCGGCGGGGAGCCGCGTCCGACGAAGCCCGTCCTGGGCCGCATTCGGGCCGATGGTCCGCTGCTGCCGGACCTGTCGATGCGCCTGGCAGCCTGGGTCGCCCATCGCTATCTCGCGCCGCCGGGGCTGACGCTCCGGTCGATGCTGCCGCCCGGGATGCTCGAGCGCCTCGAGCTGGTGGCCGAACGGCGCCCCGAGGCGGCGGACGGGAACGACGCCGGCGAGGAGGGATCGGGACTCGAGGCGGAGGACGCCCGACTCCTCGAGGCCTTGGCAACGGGACCCCGTGTCGTCCGGCGGCTCGATGCGCCCGAGGGACGACCCGCGCTGCTGCGGCGCCTGCGGCGTCTCGCGGCCGCGGGCCGGATCGATCTCGACTGGACGCTGCTCGACGCGGCGGCCGGGCCTCGGTACGTCAGGATCGCGCGGCGGACGAACGTGGCGGTCGCGACCGGGACGCGGCTCGGGCCCCGCCAGGTTGCTGCCCTGCACGATCTCGAGGTCGCGGGCGAGGCGGGCCTCGCCGCACCCGCCATCGCCGAGCGCCATGGCGGACCGACCCTCGCGAGCCTCGTCCGGCGGGGCCTGGCACGCATCGACGCGAAGGAGCTGCCGCGTCGGCCGCTGGAGTCCCGCCCTGGCGGGAGCCGCGGCAGCCGGCCGGCCGCGACGCCGCTGACCGCGGAGCAGGCCGCGGCGCTCGCGGCGATCCGATCGGCCATCGCGGCCCCCGACCCGCGTCCCGTGCTCCTCGACGGCGTCACCGGCGGTGGCAAGACGGCGATCTACAGCGAGGCCCTTCGGCTTGCGATCGCGGCCGGCCGGCCGGGGCTCGTGCTGGTGCCCGAGATCGCGCTGGCGCTGCCGCTCATCGACCGCCTCCGGGCCGATCTCGGCGCCCGGCTCGCGATCCTCCACAGCGGCCTGTCGGACGGCGAGCGCTCGGATGAGTGGCGGCGGATCCGCGCGGGCGACGTCGATGTCGTCGTGGGCACCCGCAGCGCCGTGCTCGCCCCCCTGGCCGAGGTGGGGCTGGTCGTCGTCGATGAGGAGCACGACGGCGCCTACAAGAGCGACCGCTCGCCCCGCCTGCAGGCCCGCGACGTGGCCGTCGAGCTGGGCCGCCTTGCGGGCGCGGCGGTGGTGCTCGGCTCGGCAACCCCGTCGGTCGAGAGCGAGGGACGCGCGCGGGCCGGCGAGCTGACGCGCGTTCGGCTGTCGACCCGGCCCAGCGGCCGGCCGCCGATCGTGGAGATCGTGGACCTCCGGGCCGAGCTGGCGGCCGGCGTGGGCGGGATGGTCTCGCGGCCGCTGGCGGCCGCGCTCGATGCGCTCCAGGCGCCGGACCAGGCGATCCTCGTCATCAATCGCCGCGGGACGGCCTCGGTCGTGCTCTGCCGGGACTGCGGCCACGTCCAGGCCTGCCCGGACTGCGGCCGGCCCCTCGTGTACCACCAGGCCGGGGGCACGCTTCGATGCCACCACTGCGGCCGGGCCGCGCCGCTCGCCACGCGTTGCCCGAACTGTGGCTCTGCCCGGATCCGCTACCTCGGCGGCGGGACGGAGCGCCTGGAACGCGAGGTCCGGGATCGCTGGCCGGACCAGCGCGTGGGACGCCTCGACCGCGACGTCGTCGAGCGCAAGGGCGCGGCGGCCCGGGTCGTCGACGCCTTCACGGCGGGCGAGCTCGACATCCTCGTCGGGACGAGCCTCGTCACCAAGGGCCTCGATATCCCGAGCGTGACGCTGGTCGGGGTCGTGTCCGCCGACATCGCCCTGAACCTGCCCGACGAGCGCGCGACGGAGCGGACGTACCAGCTCCTCGCCCAGGCCGTCGGGCGGGCCGGTCGCGGCGAGTCGCCGGGCCGGGCCCTCATCCAGACCTATCAGCCGGAGCACCCCGCGATCGCCGCGGTCGCGAGTGGTGAGCCCGACGCGTTCTACGACGCCGAGCTGGAGCTTCGACGGAGGTTCGCCTCGCCGCCGTTCGCACGGCTCGTCAAGCTGACGGTGGCCCTGCCCGATCGGGACGCCGCCGAGGCTGCCGGACGCGAGATGGCGACCGCGCTGCGTGGCCGGCTGGCCGCGACCGGCGCGACCCGGGCCTCGGTGAGTGGGCCCGCGCCGGCGTTCATCGCCCGCCGCGCGGATCGCTGGCGGTACCACGTCGTCGTTCGGGGTGCGGATCCGGGTCAGCTGTTCGACGAGCCGCCGGGGCCGCCCTGGTCGATCGACGTCGATCCCGATTCGCTCCTTTGACGGGGACCCTGCGCCGCCGGAGCGGCGAGGCTCGATTCGGCCCGTGCGCGTACGATCCCCGGACATCGACGGAGGAGATCACGACCATGACCGACGACATGAACCACGGCGCGGGTGGCGCCGGCGACGAGCACGAGTCCTGGGCGGAGGACACGACGAGCGGCAGCAGTCAGGGCCGCGAATGGATGACCCAGCTCCAGACGATGATCGAGCAGGTCGCGACCCAGGCCGCCCCGGTGATTCGTGAGGTCGGCGCGAAGGCCGCCGAGCTCGCCGCGGTCGCGGGCGAGAAGGCCGGGCCGGTCGCCCATCGTGCCGCCGCGCTCACCCAGGAAGCCGGCCTGAAGCTGGCCGAGCGGTCCCGCGCCGCCGCCGCCGAGCTCCGGCGCGACGCCGCGGCGAGCTCGGGCTCGACCGACACGGATTCCGGCTCGACGGACGCGGGAGCCCCGCCGCCGGCCGGCTGACCCTCCCGCAGCCGTCTCGCGTCCCTCGTCCGGGAGGCCGGGACGCCCCCGTATACTCGGCCGGTGAGCATCCGCCCCATCCTGACCCTCGGCGACCCGCGCCTTCGCCTGAAGGGCGAGCCTGTCACGAGCTTCGGACGGCCGCTCCACGCGCTCCTCGACGACCTCACCGCGACGATGCGCGATGCGCCCGGGGTCGGGCTCGCCGCCCCGCAGGTCGGTGAGCCGCTCGCGGCCTGCGTCATCGAGGTCGGGGACCGGCTCCTGGAGCTCATGAACCCCGAGATCGTGAAGACCTCCGGTGACGATCGGGATCTCGAGGGCTGCCTCTCGATCCCGGGCTACGCGGCCTATGTCACGCGGCGCGAGAAGGTCTGGGTCGTGGCCCAGGATCGCCGGGGGCGAAGGATCAAGGTCGCGGGGTCGGGCCTCCTGGGGCGGGCCCTCCAGCACGAGCTGGACCACCTCCAGGGCAAGCTTTACATCGACTACCTCGACTCGCTCGAGGAGCTCATCCCCGTCGGTCGCAGCAGCGCGGACGACGACGAGACCGAGGGCGAATCCTCCGAGCCGGGAGCCCGAACACCCGCGCTCGCGTGAACCGCGGGGCGGCGTCGCGGCGGCGCGCCGGCGCCGCTGCGGCCGGGTCCCAGCCGGTGCGGGCTGCCTTCTTCGGCTCCGGGCCGTTCGCGATCCCGATCCTCGAGGCGGCGCTCGGCCTGCCCGAGCTCTCGATCGTCGGGGTCGTCAGCACGCCGGATCGTCCCGCCGGTCGCGGGCACCGGCTCGCCTCGTCGCCGGTCGTCGAACGGGCACGGACGCTCGGCATCCCGATCCTCCAGCCGGGCTCGCTCCGGGACCCGGGGTCGATCGAGGCGATCGCGGACCTGGGCGTCGAGCTCGGGCTTCTCGCTGACTACGGCCGGCTGGTTCCGCCGAGCGTCCTCGGAATCCCGGCCCGAGGATTCCTGAACGTCCACCCATCGCTCCTGCCACGGCATCGCGGCGCGACCCCGATCCAGACCACGATCCTCGAGGGCGACGCGGAGGCGGGCGTCTCGATCTTCGAGATGGACGCGGGCCTCGACACGGGTCCGATCGTCGCTTCGATGGCCTGGCCGCTTCGCGGTGATGAGACCGGGCCCGAGCTCGAGGGGGAGGCCGCGCGCCGGGGCGGTCGCCTCGTGGCGGATGTCCTGCCGGAATGGCTCGCCGGCCGTCGCCCGGCGGCGCCGCAGCCCGTCGCCGGCGCGACGTTGACGCGGCCACTCCGACGGGAGGACGGACGCCTCGACCCCGACCTGCCCGCGGCAGCTCTCGCCCGTCGCGTGCGGGCGCTCCAGCCGTGGCCGGGTGCCTGGATCGAGACCGAGGCGGGGCGTCTCGCGGTCATCGATGCCGCCGCCGCTCCTGGATCGCCTGGCGGCCCGGGCGAGCGACGCGGGACGGTCATTGCCGACGGCGATGGAATCGCGGTCGCGACGCCGGGCGGGCGGCTGCGCCTCCTGATGGTCCGGCCGGCGGGTGGCCGGACGATGACCGGTGCCGAGCTCCGCCGCGGCCGCCCCGCGCTCGTCGGGTCGGTGGTGGTCTGAGGCCGTTGTGGAGGCAGCGTCGAGCCCGGTCCGTGGGAGAATCGGTGCGATGACCTCCCTCGCCCCGGCGGGTGCGACCCGCACGGAGCCACTGACGCCGGCCACGTCGCGGCCGGGCATCTCCGGGCTGCCCCAATCCGAGCTCGCGGCGTGGGTCGCGGCCCACGAGCAGGCCGGCTACCGGGCGCGCCAGCTGCTCGATGCGATCTGGCGAAGCGGCGTGGAGGCGCCCCGGGCCGCGACCAGCCTGCCCCCCTCGCTCCGGGAGGCGGTGGCCGACGAGCTCACGTGGGATGCGGCTCCCGCGACCGAGATCCGCCTCGCGGATGGCGGCGCCACCGAGAAGGCCCTCCACCGGCTGGCCGACGGCCAGGACGTCGAGTCCGTCCTCATGCACGTCGCGGCCGGTCCGGGGCGGCGCGAGCGCCACACCGTCTGCATCTCGAGCCAGGCGGGCTGCGCCGTCGGCTGCCCGTTCTGTGCAACCGGGGAGCTGGGCTTCGGGCGCGACCTCGAGGTCGCGGAGATCCTCGATCAGGTGCGATCCGCTGTTCGGCGCCTCGGTGATCGCCGGCTCACGAACGTCGTGTTCATGGGCATGGGCGAGCCGCTCCTCAACCTGGATCGCGTCCTCGACGCGGTATCCGCGCTCAACGATCCGGCTCGCCTCGGGCTCGGCGCCCGGCACATCACCGTCTCGACCTCGGGCGTCGTGCCCGGGATCCGGCGGCTGACCGCGCTCGGTGCCCAGTTCACGCTCGCCGTGAGCCTCCATGCCGCCCGTGATCCGTTGCGGGACGTGCTCGTGCCGCTCAACCGGCGCTGGCCCGTCGGGGAGGTGGTCGCCGCGGCCCGCGACCACGCTGCCGCCACGGGCCGGCGGGTCAGCTACGAGGTCACGATGATCGCCGGCATCAACGACACGCCGGCCGATGCGGAGGCCATGGCCGAGCTCCTGCACGGCGATCTCGCCCACGTGAACCTCATCCCGATGAATCCCGTGGCGCATACCCCATGGCACGCCTCCTCGCCCGACGCCATCGAGGCGTTCGCGGCGCGGCTGCGGGCTGGCGGCCTGCCCGTGACGATCCGCCGGAATCGCGGCCAGGAGGTCGGGGCGGCCTGCGGCCAGCTCGCGGCAGAGCGTGCCGGGCAGCCCGCACCGCGCGCCGTCGCCTGGCGGCGGCAGCGGCTCGAAGCCGCGAGCCTGGCCGCCCTTCGCGGCGAGGTCCCGGCCCCGGTGGAGGCCGTGGTGGCGAGGACTCGAGCGTGAGCCCGATGGACCCTGGCCGGCGGGGCGGCCGCCGACCGGCGGCATCGCGGAGCGGCCGGGGGACACCTCCGGGCGGGCGCGCCCGGGTGGCGGTGAGCATCCTCGACGCCGACCTGGGAAACCTCGCCAACGCCGTGCGTCGGGCCGAGCGCGAGGGCGCGGACCGGATCCACCTCGACGTGATGGACGGTCACTTCGTGCCGAATCTCACCTTCGGGCCGAAGACGATCAAGGCCCTTCGGCGCCGGACCCGCCTGCCGTTCGACGCTCACCTCATGATCGATGAGCCCGGGCGCTACCTCGACGAGTACCTCGACGCCGGCTGCGACTCGATCACCGTCCATGTCGAGATCGGGGAGCCGATCGAGCCGACCCTTCGGCGGATCCGAGCCGCCGGGCGCGCGGCCGGACTCGCGCTCCGGCCCGGCACGCCGCTGGGCGAGCTCGAGCCCTACCGCCGGCTGCTCGACATCGTCATGGTCATGACGGTCGAACCGGGCTTCGGGGGCCAGTCGTTCATGGCCGACGTGGCCCGGGCGAAGCTCGGTCCCGCCCGCGAGCTGCTCGCCCACAAGCTCCACGGCGGAGAGGTCCACGTCGACGGCGGCGTGAACCGCGAGACCGCCGAGGTGGCCGGAGGGCAAGGGGTCGACATCCTCGTCGTCGGTTCGGCCCTGTGGGTCAAGGGCCACGACATGGGCCGCGAGATCCGGCTGATCCGGGCCCTCGCCGACGAGGGCTACCAGTACCAGCTCAACGGCGGCGAGCCGCCGATCCCGCGCGATTCGATGGTGACCTTCGCGGTCCTGCGCCGGCCCGATGCCGAGCGCCTCCGGGCCGAGATCGAGGCGGTTGGCGTTCCGGTGCTCCTGTTCCGGACGCGCGAGGGCGACCCCGCGAACGGGCACGGCCCCACGACGGGGGACGACGCGACGGCTCGCTGGGACGTGCTCCTTCCGGCGTCGGCGTCGGCCGCGGCCGAGGAGCGGTTCGCCGCCAGGCGGGCGGAGCTCCTCGCGAACGGCTGACGCCGGCCGTGCGGCTCCTGCTCCAGCGGGGCTAGCGAGCCTGCTTCGTCCGGGTCCGGCGGCAGCGGGTGCAGGCCAGGACGCGGGTGGCCACGCCGTGCTCGACGATCGTCAGCGGCTGGAGGTTGGGCTGGTAGCGGCGATGGGCTCGGACGCGGTTCATGCCGGACGACTGCGGGTTGTAGCCGCCCATCGACACCTTGCCGCAGATCGCGCAGGAACGGGCCATCGGGTCCTCGAAGGGGTGATCGGGTGAGCAGCCGGAGCCGGAAGGGCTCGGGCGGGGCGGTACGATACCACGCGGTCGGGTCCATTGACGAGGGAGGCCAGCGCTTGCCGGACGATCGCCTGGCCGGTTCGGCCCTCGTCACGCGACGCGCGGTCGTCGACATCGTCCGGTCGGTGGCCCTCGGGTCGTACGGCGTGGTCGAGCTCGGGAGCCGGTCCCTCGCGGATCGGCTCGCGGCGTGGCTCGGCCGCCCTGCCGGGATCCGCGTCTCGTTGGCCGGCGACCGGCTCGCGATCGACCTCCGGCTTCGGGTCGCCCATGGCCTGCCGATCGCCGAGGTCGCGCGTCAGCTCGACTCGGCCATCCGGTTCGCGATCCGCCAGGCCCTCGGCCGCGAGGTCGACGAGCTCTCGATCCGGGTCGCGGGCCTCGAGGTTCGACCCGCGAGCGAGCCTCCGGGGACACCCGACTGATGGGTCGACGTGCCTTCGACGGCGCCGGCCTCCTCGGCGCGTTCCGCGCGGCCGTCGCGAACCTCGAGGCGCACGTCGACGAGGTGAACGCCCTCAACGTCTTTCCGGTGCCCGATGGCGATACGGGCTCGAACATGCTGGCGACCGTCCGCGCCGCACTCGAGGAGGCCGAGGGCCTGGGCCAATCGGGCACCGCCGACCGGATCGCCGCCGCGGCCGCGTTCGGGGCGCTCATGGGCGCGCGCGGGAACTCCGGGGTCATCACGAGCCAGATCCTCCGGGGCATCGCGGAGGCCCTGGTGTCGCGGCGGCGGGTGAACGGGCTCGACCTCGCGAACGCCCTCGATGCCGGCACCCGGGCGGCGTACGGCGCGGTCGCGAAGCCGGTCGAGGGCACGATCCTGACGGTGATCCGGGAAGCCTCCGCGGCGGCCGTCG
>DASUHU010000341.1:0-8824 GCA_036273395.1 Candidatus Limnocylindrales bacterium | reverse complement strand
GTCTTCCGGGGCCAGTGCGCCGAGCTGTGCGGCACGGGCCACCACACGATGCTGTTCACGGTCCTCGGGCTGAGCTCGGCTGACTTCGACGGCTGGCTCCAGGGCCTGACGGCCCTCAACAACCGTACGCCGCCGCCCGTGCCGAGTGGCGCGGCGACGCTGCAGCTGACCGCCCAGAACGTGGCCTTCGACAAGACCACCCTCGACGCGCCGGCCAACACGCCGTTCGTCATCGACTTCAAGAACCAGGACGCCGGCATCCCCCACAACGTCGAGATCCAGAAGTCGGACGGGACCACGGTCCAGCAGCAACCGACGATCACCGGCGTCAACGAGACGCAGTACCAGTTCAACGCGCTGCCACCCGGGACGTACACCTACCTGTGCATCGTCCACCCGACGATCATGCGCGGCACCCTCACGGTTCATTAAGGAAGCGAGCCGATGGCGACACAGGTCCTGACGCGCCCGACCACGATGTACCGGACCGGCCTGTACGAGTGGCTGACGACGACCGATCACAAGAAGATCGGGATCATGTACGTCATCAACTCGTTCCTGTTCTTCCTGATCGGCGGGGTCTTCGCGCTGATCGTCAGGGCCGAGCTGGCGCAGCCGGGGCTGCAGGTCGTATCGGACGAGCGGGTCTACAACGAGGCCTTCTCGATCCACGCGACGGTGATGATCTTCCTGTTCATCATCCCGATGCTGGCGGGCCTCGGGAACTTCATCGTCCCGCTCCAGATCGGCGCCCCGGACATGGCCTTTCCGCGAATCAACGCGCTGTCGTTCTGGATGCTGCCGCTGGGTGGCGTGCTGCTGCTGTCGGGGTTCCTGTCGAGCGGCGGCGCGGCCGCGGCGGGCTGGACCAGCTATCCGCCGCTGTCCGAGGTCGGCCCGCTCAAGTCACCGGGCTTCGGCGAGGACATGTGGATCGTGTCGCTGGCCCTGATCGGCACGAGCTCGATCCTCGGCGCGATCAACTTCCTGGTCACGATCTTCAAGATGCGCGCGCCCGGGATGACGCTGTTCCGGATGCCGATCATGGTCTGGACGGTCCTGGTCACGAGCGTCCTCGTGCTCATGGCGACGCCGGTGTTCACCAGCGCGATCATCATGCTGTTCATCGACCGCAACTACGGCGGCCACTTCTTCGACCCGTTCGGCGGCGGTAACGCCCTGCTCTACCAGAACGTGTTCTGGTTCTACTCGCACCCCGCCGTGTACGTCATGGTTCTGCCCGCGATGGGCATCGTGAGCGAGGTCCTGCCGGTCTTCAGCCGCAAGCCCCTGTTCGGCTACAAGGCCTTCATCTTCGCGACCGCCGGCATCGGGGCCCTGGGCTTCTCGGTCTGGGCCCACCACATGTTCACGACCGGCCAGGTGTTCCTGCCGTTCTTCAGCCTCATGACGTTCCTCATCGCGGTGCCAACCGGCGTGAAGATGTTCAACTGGATCTTCACGATGTTCCGCGGGAAGCTGACGTTCTCGACACCGCTGCTGTTCGCGATCGGCTTCCTGACGATGTTCCTGATCGGAGGGATCAACGGCGCCTTCAGCGCCTCGGTCCCGGTCGACTTCGCGCTCCACGACACGTACTGGGTCGTGGCCCATCTCCACTACGTCCTGTTCGGCGGCTCGGTGTTCGGCGTCTTCGCCGGGATCTACTACTGGTTCCCGAAGATGACCGGCCGGATGCTCGACGAGACGCTCGGCAAGATCCACTTCGTCCTGATGATCATCGGGTTCAACCTGACGTTCTTCCCGATGCACATCCTTGGCCTCGAGGGCATGCCGCGGCGGATCGCGGACTACGCCAGCGACGCCGGCTGGACGGACCTGAACCTCCTCGCGACGGTTGGCGGCTTCACGATCGCCGCCTCGATGCTGCCGTTCCTGTGGAACGTCTTCGTGTCGGTCCGGAACGGCAAGATCGCGGGGGACGATCCGTGGGAGGGCAACACCCTCGAGTGGGCAACGTCCTCGCCGCCGCCGCCCTACAACTTCGACCGCCTGCCGGAGATCCGCTCGGAGCGGCCGGTGTTCGACGCCCGCCACGGCACCGTGGCCCACGGAGCCTGACCCGATGACCGCCGACGCCCACGCGCTGCAGCCGGTCGCGGACACCGGGCACGGGACCACCATCCCGGCCGGAGGCCATCAGGTCCGGGGCGGGATCAGCAATCCCGTGCTCGGGATGCTGCTGTTCATCACCTCCGAGGTCATGTTCTTCTCGGGCCTGTTCGCGGCGTACTTCTCGACCCGGGCCGCGAACACGCCCTGGCCGCCGGCCCAGTTCAAGGACACGCTCAATCCCCTGTCGCTGATCCTCATCGCGACCCTGGTCCTCGTGCTCAGCTCATTCACCTGCCAGTTCGCCGTGTGGTCCATCCGGCGAGGCGACCGGACGGGCTTCATCCGGAACATCTCGATCACGTTCGTCCTCGGGATCGTGTTCCTGCTCCTCCAGGCCTACGACTACACGGTCCTGTTCAGCGAGGGCATGACGATCGCATCGGGTCCGTTCGGGACCACGTACTTCACCCTGACCGGGTTCCACGGCGCCCACGTCTTCGGCGGCGTGCTCATGCTCGGCGTGATCCTGTACCGCGGGATGTCGGGCCAGTTCTCGGCCCGCCACCACGACGCCGTGGAGGCCGTGAGCTTCTACTGGCACTTCGTCGACGTCGTCTGGATCATCCTGTTCTCGGTGCTGTACCTGCTGTAGGACGGAGGACCGAGTCAGGCCATGAGGCATCGCCGGCGGAATTCGATCGTCATCGGGGTGACGTTCGTCATCGTCGCCCTCATCTACTGGTACTTCGCGCCGATCCTCGGCTACCACGTCGAGTGGGCCGGGGTGACGATGCTCTTCGGCCTCGGCTGGGCCCTCGGGATCATGTCCTACGTCCTGACGTCCGGCTCGGGCGAATAGCCGGCCGGCGGCCGGCGTGACGGATCAGGCGCTGCGATGAACCTCCAGCCCCTCTGGGACCTCCTCGGCCCGTTCGTGTCCCCGGACTGGGGCGCGCTCGTCGCGCTGATCCCGATCGGCCTGGCCCTGCTCGTGATCCTGTGGCTCCTGTACACGGTCCGCCGGTTCGCGACCCTCGGGCCGGCCCGTCGAGCGCCCGCCCGCATCCCCCCGATCGCCCCCGCGACCGTCCACATGCCGGGCGGCTCGATCGCGCCGATCCTCGTGGCGTTCGGGGCGTTCGCCCTCGTCGGCGGAATCGTCATCGGCGGCGTCGGGCTGGTCATCGGCGTCACGATCCTGATCCTCACGCTCCTCGTGTGGTTCCGGGAGGGCCTGCGCGACTACGAGCACCTCGAGCCGTCGACGACGCTGCCGGCGGTCGTGCACGAAGGTCCGCCGCCAAGCGTCCACATGCCCGGGCCGTCGATCCGGCCGTTCCTCGGCGCGCTCGGCGCGTTCGCGTTCATGGCCGGGCTCGTGTTCGGCGGCTGGATCCTCCTGGTCGCGGTCATCTTCCTCGCCTGGACCCTGACCGGGTGGCTCGTCGACTTCAAGGCCGAGTACCGCAAGGTCGAGGAAGCCGACACGACCGGGCACCTCGAGAACATCCCGACGCGACGCTGGCCCGCGGCCGCGCTCCAGGCCTTCGTCGTGCTGTTCGTCGTCGTGGCGATCTTCCAGGCCGGGCTGCTCAACTCGATCGGCAACGCCGCGAACGCGGGCGCGTCGGGGGCGCCGGGTGGCTCCGGTGGTCCCGCGGCGTCGGGTGGCGGAGCGAGCGCCGATCTGACGGTCATCGCGAAGGACATCGCCTTCAATACCCACGACCTGTCGATCGGCTCCGGCAAGACCTTCACCATCGACTTCCAGAACGAGGACACGGGCGTCCAGCACAACATCCAGATCCAGGACTCGAGCGGGACGGTCGTCCAGGACCAGCCCCTCGTCGATGGCGGCCAGAGCAGCGTGTACACGTTCAACGCGCTGCAGCCCGGCACGTACAAGTTCATCTGCAAGGTCCATCCGATCCCGAGCATGACCGGGACCCTGACCGTCAAGTAGGCGCGCCACGCCGCTCACCGTCGACCCTCGCCGCCGCCCGATCCTCCTCGCCCTGGCCCTGGCGGTCATTGCCACGACCGCGGTCGTCCTCGTCGCGGGCGCGCTCCGACCCCAGCCCGTCAGCTCCGGCATCGCCGTGGGATCGCCCGCGCCGGCCGTGACCGGGACGACTCTCGACGGATCGACGTTCGATCTGGCCTCGCTCCGAGGCCGGCCGGTGATCGTCAACTTCTGGGGCCCATCGTGCGTGCCCTGCCGCGACGAGTTCCCGCTGTTCGAGCAGGAGCTCGCGGCGCACACGGCCGACGGCCTCGCGATCGTGGGCGTCCTCACCGATGACCCGCCCGACCCGGCGCGCGCATTCGTGGCCCAGTACGGCGCCACGTGGCCGACGGTCATCGACCCGACCGGCGCGATCAAGGCGGCCTACAAGGTCGCGGCCCGGCCGCAGTCGTACTTCATCGACGCCTCCGGCGTCCTGCGCAACCTCCAGGTCGGGCAGCTGACCCAGACCGACTTCGACCGGCTGTACCCGTCGATCAACGGCCAGAGCCCCGCGCCGAGCCAGCCGTGACCAGGGCGGCAGCGGTGAGCGGTGCGGCAGCCGTCAGCGGCGCGGCGGCGAGTGGCGCGGCAGCGACGACCGGCACGGCGGCGATCGCCGCGACCGGGATCCGGAAGCGCTACGGCGACCGGACGGTGCTCGACGGGGTCGACCTCCGGGTCGACCTCGGCGAGATCGTGGCCCTCCTCGGGCCGAACGGGGCGGGCAAGACGACGCTCGTCGAGATCGTCGAGGGCTATCGGAGAGCCGACGGCGGTGCGGTCGAGATCCTGGGACGCCCGGCCGCTCGCGACGACCGGGTCGTGAAGTCCAGCATCGGCCTGATGCTCCAATCGGGCGGGCTGGACCCCCGGGCGACGCCCGCCGACGTGCTCGGCCTGTATGCCTCGTTCTTCGACGGCGCCCGCTCACCGGTCGAGCTGCTCGACCTCGTCGGCCTCCGGCCGGTCGCACGGACGCGCGTGCGCCGCCTCTCCGGCGGGGAGCGGCAGCGGCTCGGGCTCGCGCTGGCGCTCGTCGGCGATCCGCCGATCCTGCTGCTCGACGAGCCGACCGCGGGCATGGACCCGGAGGCGCGGCGAGCGACCCGGGACCTGATCGCCTCGCTCCGAGGCGAGGGGCGGGCCATCCTGCTCACCACGCACGATCTCGGCGACGTCGAGCACCTCGCGGACCGCGTGGCGATCCTCCATCACGGGCGGGTCCGCGCGGAGGGCTCGCCCGCGCAGCTCATGCAGGGCGCCGCGACCGAGCTCCGCTTCCGGCTCCACGCGCCCGCAACCGACGCCGCGCTCGCTCGCCTCGGGACCGCTCTTCGCGGGGCGGAGCCGATCGCCGAGCCGACGACGGCGAGCCGGGATGGCACCTACCGGATCGCCGGTGCCGGCGCGACGGCGGACGCGATCGCGGAGATCGCGGCGTGGGCCGTTCGCGAAGGCCACCTCATCGTGGAGCTCCGCGCCGGCGCCGCGAGCCTCGAGGACCGCTACCTCGAGCTCACGGGCGACCGCGACGTCGAGGTCGCGGCATGACCGCCACGGCGACGCGCGCTGGCGCCGAGAATCGATCGCCGGTCGCGGCCCGGCCCGCGTCCGTCCGTCGCGCCACGGCGGCCCTCGCGGCGATGGAGCTGCGGCTCGCGCTCCGGCGCGGCGAGAACCTGCTCGTCATGGCCGTGATCCCGGTGGCGATCCTGCTGTTCTTCGGCGGTCTCGGGATCATCCCGCTGGCGACCGGCAGCGCGGCCGTCAACTTCCTCCTGCCAGGCTCGATGGCCCTCGCGATCATCGCCACGAGCCTCGTCAACCTCGGAATCGCGACGGCCTACGAGCGCTCGTACGGCGTCCTCAAGCGACTCGGCGGCTCGCCGCTGCCGAGAGTCGGGCTCGTGGCGGCGAAGATCGCGGCGGTGCTCGTCATCGAGGTCGCGCAGCTGATCCTGCTCGTCGTCATCGCGAGCCTCGTCCTCGGCTGGTCGCTGCCCGCGGGCGCCTCGGCACCCGAGGCGATCGGCCTCGTGGTCGTTGGGCTGGTGCTCGGGACGCTGGCCTTCGCCGGCCTCGGGCTGCTGATGGCGGGCACGCTCCGGGCCGAGGCGACGCTCGCGCTGGCCAACGCGCTGTTCCTCGCCTTCCTGATGCTCGGCGGCGTGATCCTGCCGCTCGACCACCTGCCGAGCTGGCTCGCGGCCCTCGCCGCCGTGCTGCCCGCCAATGCCCTCGCCGACCTCCTCCGGACGGCGCTCGGCGACGCAACCGGGAACGGCACGAGCCTCCCGGACGACCTCGCGATCCTCGCCGCCTGGGGCGTCCTCGCCTCCGGCCTCGCCGCCCGCCGCTTCCGCTGGGACTAGCCACCCAACTCGGGAGTCCCCGATCGAGGCAACGCCGGCCGGACCGCGATCACGCCGGATAGTCGGGCGCGTCAGCGCCTGTCCGGCCAAGGCGCCGACGGGAGGGTGACGACCGAGCGCACTCCGTCGTGCGTGAGGGAGTCCCCGACCGAGGCAACGCCGGCCGGACCGCGATCACGCGCCCGGAAGGAAGAACCCCGGGTGGTCGGGACCCGGGGTTCTCAGGGACATTCGAATTGGTTGCGGGGGAAGGATTCGAACCTCCGACCTTCGGGTTATGAGCCCGACGAGCTGCCGCTGCTCCACCCCGCGAAGGCCAATAACTCTAGCCCAGGCGACCGATACCGTCAAAGCCAGCCGAGATCGGGGCGCCGCTCGCGATCGCTTCCGAGCGAGCCGGCGAGCCATCGCCTTTACGTCCCGCTGACGTCCGCCGATGGATTTCGAGCCGCCGAACGCCGATTCTCCCGGCACGGCCGATCTACCCAGGCCGATCAACCGAGGTCCCAACCATGCGCATCCCAACCTGGCGGCTCGCACTCACCGGCGCGGCGATCGTCATCCTCGCCGCCGTCGGCGTCGGATTCGCCGCGGCCGCCAATGGATCCCCGGCGCCGGCGACAACGGGAGCGAATCTCGCGCCCTCGGCCAGCGCCTCCACCAGCACCGCCGCGGGCGCGCTCGCCAAGCATCCAGCGCTGAGGCGGCTCCTGCAGCGGCTGGATAACCGGCCCGGCCTTCACCGGCTCGTCGGCGGCCAGCTGACCTACACGGACAAGAACGGCCAGCTGATCACGATCGAGCTGGACCACGGCACCATCGCATCGATCGGCGGTGGCCAGCTCACCATCAGCGAAGCGGGCGGCAAGCAGGTCACGGTCTCGACCGACGGCACCACGGTCGTCCGGCTCGGTGATGGCACTGGCAAGGGCTCGCTCGGCGACCTGAAGACCGGCGACCAGGTCTACGTCCAGAGCCGCGTCGATGGCGGCACGGTCCTCGCGAAGCACATCCTCCGCGTCCCGCCGGCCAGCGCCGGCTGATCGATCGACCACCCGACGACCGACGGGCGGGTCCTGGGGGATCCGCCCGTCGCTATGCTCGGCTCGTGCGAGCCTGCGGCCCCGATTCGCCCTGGCGGCTCGACCCCTCGATCACGTTCCTGAATCACGGCTCCTTCGGGGCCTGCCCGGTGCCTGTCCTCGAAGCCCAGCGGGCGTTCGTCGACGCCCTCGAGGCAAATTCGATGACGCTGCTCGAGCGGGAGTTCGAGCCCCGCGTCGACGCGGCGCGGGAGGCCGTCTGCTCGTTCCTCGGCGCGGATCCGGAAGGCACGGTCGTCGTGCCCAACGCGACCACCGGCGTCTCGACCGTCCTCCGGTCGCTCCGATTCCGCCCGGGTGACGAGATCCTGGCCACGGACCACGAGTACAACGCGGTCCTCAACGCGATCGGATCGGTGGCGGACGAAGCCAGGGCCCGCGTGGTCCTCGCCGCCGTGCCGCTGCCGATCCGCGACCCGGCCGAGGTCACCGAGGCGATCCTCGCGCGGGTCACCCCGCACACCCGCCTCGCGGTCGTGAGCCACGTCACGAGCCCGACCGGGCTGGTGTTCCCGATCGAGGACATCGTCCGCGAGCTCGACCGGCTCGGCGTGGACACGCTGGTCGATGCCGCGCACGCACCGGGCATGGTCCCGCTGGACGTCTCGGCCCTTGGCGCGGCGTACTGGACCGCGAACGGCCACAAGTGGCTGTGCGGGCCGAAGGTGAGTGGCGTCCTCGTCGTGCGGGCCGATCGGCGGCACCTGCTGCGACCGCTCGTGACCAGCCACGGCCTCAATGACCCACGGACCGATCGGCCAAGGCTGTGGCAGCTCTTCGACTGGAAAGGGACGACCGATCCAACGCCGTTCCTGGCACTGCCGCTGGCGATCGAGACGCTGCGCGCGCTGCACCCCGATGGTTGGCCCGGCGTCATGGCCGAGAATCGCGCGGCGGCGATCCGTGGCCGGCGCCGGCTGCTCGAGGCACTCGGCGGCGAGGCGATCGCCCCGGAGTCGATGCTCGGCTCGATGGCCTCCGTGGCACTGCCGCCCGGTCTCGTCTCGACCGACGCCGAGGCTGCGGCGCTCCGGGATTCCCTGGCCCTCGAGGATCGGGTGGAGGTCCCGATCAGCTCGTGGCCGGTCCCGGCAGCGCGCCCGGCAGCGTCTGACCCGCCGCGCCTGGCCCTCCTCCGGATCTCGCTGCAGCGGTACGTCGAGGATTCCGACATCGAGCGGCTCGTCGCGGTGCTGACGCGTCGAGGGATCGCTCGGGCCGCGGCCGGTATCGTGGGCGCGTGACGGAGACTCGAACCGGGACGC
>DASUHU010000340.1:0-4176 GCA_036273395.1 Candidatus Limnocylindrales bacterium | reverse complement strand
AGGCGATCAAGTCCGGGGCCTCTGCCCTGGCCGAGACGCTCCAGCGGGTGTCCACGGCCGCCTACCAGGCCGCGGCCTCGGAGGCCGGCTCGAACGGCGCCGATGGCGGGGCCGGCGGGGCAGGTGGCTCCGGCGGCGCGTCCGGACCGGGCAACGCCGGCGACGAGACCGTCGAGGGCGAGTACAAGGAGGTCTAGGGAATCGTCGCGCCGCCGCGGTCGTCGTTGCGGCGCGGCGGCGTTCACAGCCACATCGCGAGGAGGCGCGGCGGTGAGCCCGCCTCCTCGCGGCACGTCACGACTCGAGGTGAGGCGATGAGCGCGTTCGACGGCATCTGGCGACCCGATGTGCAGCGTCCAGGACCCGACGCGCCGATCGACGAGCTCCGCGTCGCCGACGGCGCGTATGCCAGCCTCTCGTCCTCGCCGCCGTACAGCGTTGCGGCCGATGGCGAGCCGCACCCGGTGGAGGGGCAGCGAGGATTCGACCGCCTCGCGGTCACGATCGTCGATTCCCGGACCGTGCGCCGGGTCGCCTGGCGCGGTGACACGCTCGTCGTGGATGCCGTGACCGTCCTGTCGCCCTTCGGCCACACGAAGCGCGAGACCCAGCGCCAGTTCGGAGCCGGCCCGACGGCCTTCGAGTTCGCGATCACCTCGCGCCGGGTCGGACCGGGGCCGGAAGGTGCGCACGCGCTGTCGGGCCGCTGGCAACCGGTCGAGGCCGACCTGCCCAACCACGAGGAGGACACGCAGTACCGCGTGGTCGATGGCGTGTTCTCGATGCGCGATGGCTTCGGCCGGGCGTTCGACGCCCCGCTCGACGGAACGGCCGTGCCGTACCTGAACGACGCCCGGTTCACGACGGTCAGCTGCCGCCAGCTCGATCCCATGACCATCGAGGAAATCGATGGCAACGACGATGGCGTGGTGCTGACGACGACGTGGCGAGTCGCACCGGACGGCCAGGCGATCCATGTCCGGTTCGAGTACGCCGACGGGCGAATCCAGGAGCAGGACGGCCGGCGACTCGACTGACCCGGGCGGGTCGATACCCGGTCGCTCGGGGGCAACTCCATGCCATCTGACAACTATTGTCGTATGATGGCTATCTCATGGTCACCGACTCCCAGCTCGACGCCCTCGATCGCCTCGCCCGCGGCGCGGTCGGGCTCACGGCGGCGTCGCTCGTCGTGGGGGATCGCGCGGACCTGACGATCGCCCAGTGGCGCGGCCTCGCGGTGGTCGCCGATCGAGCGCCTGAGCCGACGCGGGTCGGCGAGGTGGCGGCCCGGCTCGGGATGTCGCTGCCCTCCGCGAGCCGGCTCGTGCGCCGCCTCGAGCGGCACGAGCTGGTGACGTCGGCGCGGGACGAGACGGATCGGCGGGTGACGCTCGTCACCGCGACGCCATCGGGCCTCGAGCTCCACGAGGCGGTCGTCCGGCATCGCCGCGAGACGATGGCCGGGCTCCTGCGCGATCGGCGGCTCCCCGGGGATCTCGGCGGCGGGCTCAGCGCCATCGCCGACGCGTTCGACGGCCTTGACTGACTCGATCGGCGCGGTCCCGCCCGCGACGTCTCCCCTGACGGAGCCCGTCCTCCTCGAGGCCGCGGAGACCCGCCTGGGCGACTTCTCGATGGGCCTCGACGCCCTGCGGCTGATCCCGCTGGCCCTGATCGTCGGCGCGATCGCGACCGGCATCGCCCTGGTCCTGCTCGACCTCATCGGCCTGTTCACGAACCTGCTCTACGGCGGGCGGCTGGACGTAACGCTCGTCTCGCCGGTCGTCTACTCGCCCGGTCCGGCGGCCGTCGTCATCCCCGTCCTGGGCGGCCTCGTGATCGGGCTCATCGCCCGATTCGGCAGCCACCAGATCCGCGGCCACGGAATCCCCGAGGCGATGGAGACGATCCTCACCGGCGGCAGCAAGGTCCAGCCGCGCCTCGCGATCCTCAAGCCGATCTCGAGCGCGATCAGCATCGGCTCCGGCGGCCCGTTCGGCGCCGAGGGCCCGATCATCCTGACCGGCGGCGCGTTCGGGTCGATGGTCGGCCAGTTCGTCCACCTGTCCGCCGCCGAGCGCAAGACACTCCTCGTCGCGGGCGCCGCGGCCGGCATGACCGCCGTGTTCGGCACGCCCGTGGCGTCGGTGCTCCTCGCGGTCGAGCTGCTGCTGTTCGAATGGAAGCCCCGCTCCCTCATCCCGGTCGCGGCCGCCAGCCTGCTCGCGGGCGTGCTCCGGTCGCACCTCGCGATCGCCGGCCTCGTCGCACCGGCGCCTTTGTTCCCGCTCGCAGCCGCCGCCGGCGGGACGGCAGGAGCGGCCTCGGGGACGTTCGGCCAGCTCGACGACGGCGCGGTCCTCGCGTCGATCGGGATCGGGCTGCTCGGCGGCCTCGTGGCCTGGCTCGCCACCGTCGCCGTCTACGCATCGGAAGACGCCTTCGGGCGACTGCCCATCCACTGGATGTGGTGGCCCGCGATCGGGGGCCTCGTCATCGGGATCGGCGGGCTCGTCGAGCCGCGGGTCCTGGGCGTCGGCTACGACTCGATCCGCGCGGAGATCGCCGGCTCGCTGCCGCTCCAGGCGCTGCTCGTCCTGTTCGTCGTCAAGCTCCTCGTGTGGGCGATCTCACTCGGCTCTGGCACGAGCGGCGGGATCCTCGCGCCGCTGCTCCTGCTCGGCGGGGCAGCGGGCGGGCTCGTCGGCGGGTTCCTGCCCGGCAACCTCGCTCCCGACGCGGCCCTGCTCGGGATGGCGGCGACGCTCGCCGGGACCACGCGGTCGCCCTTCACCTCGATCGTCTTCGCCCTCGAGCTCACGGGCGACCTCGGCGTCCTGCCGCTCCTCCTGGGGGCGTGCGTCACGGCCGACCTCGTGTCGGTCCTCGCCCTCCGGCGCTCGATCCTGACCGAAAAGGTGGCCCGTCGCGGGTTCCACGTCAGCCGCGAGTACGCGGTCGATCCGCTCGAGGCGCTGTTCGTGCGCGACGTCATGGCCACGAGCGTCCTGCTCCTCCGACCGACCGAGGCTCTCGCCTCGATGCAGGCCGCGCTCACGAGCGAGACCCACGGCCGGCAGCGGCTTTTCCCGGTCGTCGACGCCGACGGGCGCCTGGTCGGCGCCCTCGGGCGGCGGGAGCTGACCGAGGCAGCGCGTCGGGCAATGGCTCGCGAGCGCTCGGCCTGGCGCGACGGCACCGACGTCGCGAACGCGCCGGCCAGGGGAGCCTCCGCGCCGAGCCGAGGCGGGACGCCGGCATTCGTGGCCGACGTCATGCGGGCCCCCGTCATCGCGCGCGCCGACGAAACCCTCCGCCACGTCGCCGACCGGATGGTCGAGGCCCGCGTCGGTGTCATGCCGGTCCTGGACGCGGACGACAGCGGCCGGCTGGTCGGGCTCATCGCCCAGGCGGACCTGCTCCGGGCCCGCGACCGGCTGCTCACCGAGGAGCGGCATCGCGAGCGGATCCTGCGAGCCCGCCTCATGCCAGTGATCCGGACCGCGTTCCGGGTCCGCCGGCTGCCGAGCGCGAGCCGCCGCTAGTCGACACTCCCGGCCCTATCCTCGGCCGGGTGCGACTCGCATCCCTGGCGTCCCTGGGTCCGATCGATGCCCTCGCTCCCGCGCGATTCGGTGGCGCCTTCCGCTGGCTCCTCGGGTCCGCGATCGTCGCCAACCTCGGCGACGGAATCGCGCTCGCGGCCGGGCCCCTGCTCGTCGCGTCGCTGACCCGCGACCCGTTCCTCGTCTCGCTCGCGGTCCTCGCCGAGCAGCTGCCGGTCCTGCTGTTCGGGCTCCTCGCCGGCGCGACCGCGGATCGGATGGATCGCCAGCGAGTCGTCGTCACGGTCAACCTCGGACGTGCCGTGGTCCTCGCGATCCTCGCCGTGACGATCGCGACGCGGACCGTCTCGATCGCGATCGTCCTCGCCGCGCTGTTCGTCCTCGGGAGCGCGGAGACGTTCTCGAACGTGAGCACGAGCAGCATGCTGCCGCGGCTCGTGCCGCGGACCGACCTCGGGATCGCCAACGCCCGGATCCAGGGCGCCTTCCTCCTCACGAACCAGCTCGTGGGTCCGCCGATCGGGGCGTTCCTGTTCGCGATCGGGATGGCCCTGCCGTTCGTGGCGGACGCCTCGGGCTTCGCCCTCGGCGCGGTCCTCGTCTCGCG
>DASUHU010000339.1:0-2331 GCA_036273395.1 Candidatus Limnocylindrales bacterium | reverse complement strand
ACCTCGCGGAGCCGCCGCCGGACCCGGTTGCGGACCACCGCCGAGCCGAGGGCTCGACTGGTCGCCAGGCCGAATCGCGTGGTGCCGAGGTCGGTCCGCAGGACCCGCGTCGCAAGCAGGGGATGGGATCGCATCGTTCCCCGCTCCATCAGCGCCGCGAAATCCCTCGGACTGGAGAGCATCACGAGACGCGGCGGTTGCGGGCCGCGCTCGGCGGTCAGACCGACAGGCGCTTGCGACCGCGAGCCCGGCGGGCGGCCAGGACCCGACGTCCGCCCGTGGTCTTCATCCGGGCGCGGAAGCCGTGTTCCTTGGCGCGGTGGCGCTTCTTGGGCTGGTAGGTCTGCTTCATCTCGCCTGCGCGGGATCCTCTCCGTCGAGCCCCGGGGTACCGTCAAACCTTGGCCCCGTAAGGCACGCGAACGCGCCGTCGCCCCCGCGGGCGTGGCGCGTTCATCGTTCGGCGGATGATAGGTCGGCTCGGAAATGAGTGTCAAACGAGCGACGCCGCCTCGTCCGAACGCGAGCCTTGATACCCCGGGGGAGTATCGCGGATTTGCCTTGCGAGGGCCCCGTCGGCGGTGCTATGGTTCGCGGCCCGACGACCCCGAAACGGCCCGAACCGGCGACTCGCCGTTGACCCGCGCAGGAGGTCGGGCGGACCGTCACCGGCACCTCGCGAGCACGGAGCACCGTTGGCCATCGCCTGATCCTCGACGCCTCAGGGCCCGCCGGACCAAGGGCCTGCGCCGTCCATCTCGAACCCCTGACAGAGAGTCGACATCGACCGTATGGATGCGAAGCAGGTCTGGCGCGCGGCCCTTGGCGAGCTCCAGGTGTCACTGTCGCCCGCGAACTTCGAGACCTGGCTTCGAGACACGGCTCTCGTCGAGGTCGACGACAACCGCTTTCGCATCTCCGTGCCGAACGGCTTCGCCAAGGACTGGCTCGAGACCCGCTATCGGTCCCTGATCTCCCAGACGCTCGCCCGGATCGTGGGCTACAGCGTCCAGGTGGAGTTCGTCGTCGGGCCGGCCGCGGTGCTCGAGACCGATGAGGCCGACGGCGCGGCCGATGGCCTCCGCTTCGAGCCCGTCACCACGGCGATCGCGGCGGATGGTGGCTCGACGCGAAACGGCGCGCCGGCTCGAAGCCCGGGCGTTGCGGTGATGCATGGTTCGGGCGCGACCGTCGGGACGGCCTTCGGGCCGCGATCGTCGGCCGCCGCTCCCGCGGCGAGCCAGACCGTCCGGATCGAGCCGACCCGCGTCGGCGGCGAAGGCGGGACCAGCTACCTCAACCCCCGCTACACGTTCGCGAACTTCATCGTCGGGTCCGCCAACCGGCTCGCCCACGCCGCCTCGCTGTCCGTCGCCGAGCGGCCCGGCCACGCCTACAACCCGCTGTTCCTGTACGGGGGCGTGGGCCTGGGCAAGACCCACCTCATGCATGCCATCGGCAACCAGGTCATCGCCAAGTTCCCGCGCAAGCGGGTCGTGTACGCGACCTCGGAGAAGTTCACGAACGAGTTCATCACCTCGATCCAGCAGGGCAAGATCGACGACTTCCGGGCCCGCTACCGGCGGATCGACGTCCTCCTCATCGACGACATCCAGTTCATCGCCGACAAGGAGCGGACGCAGGAAGAGTTCTTCCACACGTTCAACGCGATCCACGAGGACGGCAAGCAGATCGTCCTCTCGAGCGACCGGCCACCGAAGGCCATCCTGACCCTCGAGGAACGCCTCCGGAGCCGCTTCGAGTGGGGCCTCATCGCGGACCTCACGGCCCCCGACCTCGAGACCCGGATCGCGATCCTCCGGGCCAAGGCCGAGGAGGGCGCGGTTCCGATCACCTCGGACGTCATCGAGTTCATCGCCCGCAAGGTGGTCAGCAACATCCGCGAGCTCGAGGGCGCCCTGAACCGGATCGTGGCCTACGCCTCGATGGGCGCGATGCCGATCTCGATCGAGCTCGCCCAGGCCGTCCTGTCGAACGTCCTCTACAACCCCAAGAAGCGCCAGATCACGCCTGAGCGGATCGCGAAGGCCGTGTCCGACTACTACGGCGTGGGCCTCGACGCGCTGCGCGGCCAGAAGCGCGACAAGGCCATCGTCGTGCCGCGCCAGATCGCGATGTTCCTCATGCGCGAGGAGACGGACGTCTCGCTCCTCCGGATCGGCGCCGAGCTCGGCGGGCGGGACCACTCCACGGTCCTCCATGCCTGCGACAAGATCGGCCGCGAGGCCGCCGGCAACGACGAGCTGCGCCGGGAGATCGCCGCGGTCCGCGAGCTCATCTACGCCGACTGACGGCCACCGGCCGAGGACG
>DASUHU010000338.1:0-11581 GCA_036273395.1 Candidatus Limnocylindrales bacterium | reverse complement strand
AGGGCACGCGAGCCATCGGGGCCACCCTCGGCTCCGGCGTCGTGATGGTCTTCGACGAGACCGCGGACCTCGTCGGCACGCTCCGCCGGATCGCCGCCTTCTTCCGCGACGAGTCGTGTGGCCAGTGCGTGCCCTGCCGGGTCGGGACCGTCCGCCAGGAGGAGCTGCTCGCGCGCCTCGCGGATCCGCCCGCGGACGGCCGCCCGCGCAGCCCAGCCGACGAGCTGGCACTGCTGCGGGAGATCGGTGGCGCGATGCGCGACGCCAGCATCTGCGGCCTCGGCCAGACGGCCTCCTCGGCGATCGAGTCGGCTCTCCGCCAACCCGAGCTGGTGGCCCTGTGAGCGAGCGCCGATCCCCCGGGGAGCGCGTAGCGTGACCGAGCGCGTGCCATGACCGAGCCCATGCAGCCAGACCCGGAGCGGCGCGCCGCGCCGTACGTGATGCCGCCCGACCTGACCGCGGTCTACACCACCCCGCCGGCTCGATCGATCCACGTCCCCGTCGCGCCGCCGGAGCCGGCACGAACCCCGATCACGCTCTCGATCGATGGCCGCGAGGTCACGGTCCCAGCCGGCTCGACGATCCTCGACGCCTGCCGGGTCGAGGGCATCGACGTCCCGACGATGTGCTTCCTCGACAACCTCACGCCGGTCAACGTCTGCCGGGCCTGTGTCGTCGAGGTCGCCGGGTCGCGCGTCCTCGCCCCGGCCTGCTCGCGGCGGGTCGAGCCGGGGATGGAGGTCCAGACCGATTCGGATCGGGTCCGGGCCTCGCGGAAGGTGGTCCTCGAGTTCCTGGCGTCGTCGGTCGACACCTCGCTCGCCGGCCCGAAGGCGCCCGATGGCCAGTTCGCGGCCTACCTCGAGCGGTACGGCGCGGATCCGTCGCGCTACGGTCCGCCCGCGGCTCCGGCCGCCGGGGAACGGGCCTCGGGCGGGCATGGCGACGGCCCGCGTGACACACGCCAGCCGGGGCATCACCACGAACCGTCGGGGACCGAGGCCGCTCGCGCGGCCTCGGTCGAGCAGCCGGTGAAGGTCGACAACGACCTCTACGTCCGGGACTACTCGAAGTGCATCCTCTGCTACAAGTGCGTCGAGGCCTGCGGCGACGACGCCCAGAACACGTTCGCCATCGCGGTCGCCGGTCGCGGCTTCGACGCCCGCATCTCGACCGAGTGGAACGTCCCGCTCCCCCAGTCCGCGTGCGTCTACTGCGGCAACTGCATCGGGGTCTGCCCGACGGGCGCGCTCATGTTCAAGTCCGAGCACGACATGCGCGAGGCGGGCACCTGGGACGAGTCGGCCCAGACGGTCACCGAGACGATCTGCCCGTACTGCGGCGTGGGCTGCGCGGTCGATCTCCATGTCCAGGACAACTCGATCGTCAAGGTCACCTCGCCGATGGACTCGTCGGTGACCGAGGGCCACCTCTGCATCAAGGGCCGTTTCGGCTTCGAGTTCACCCAGGCCCGAGGCGGCCCGGGCGCCGACGCCACGGCCACGGCCGCGCCGCCTGCCGCCCAGGAGCCCGAGATCCCCTCGCAATAGCGCCGGCTTCCTTCGAGTCGTCGAATCCCCCAACTGGACCGCGGCGACTCCCGCTGCGGATTTCCGACTCAGCGGCCGACTCGGATCCCTCTGGGCGGCGACTCCAGGATCTCCGCGCGACCCCCTTCGACTCGGGCCCACAGCAGCGTCGGCCCCGGCCACGAAGCGCTCGGGCCTGACAGCGCGGCCATCGCAACCGAGCACGACCCGGGCAGGGTCGCCTCGAAGGCCGCCGTGTGCAGCCGAATCACATCCCTCGTCGCGAGGGTCGAACGCACGAGGAGCAGCCCGGAAACCATCCGTCTCCCTCCATCGAGCGCCGCAAGCGCCAGCGTCTTCTCCTGGAGCCGCCGGAGGACGAGGTCGACCGAGCGCAGCTGGCTGTGGGCCTCGCATGCGATCGCGAGCTCATCGCTCGAGGACCGGAGCACGAGATCGATCACGCCTCGAGCCGCCGGGACGGGCACCTCGGGCCGCGCCCGCCAGCGGGCCGAGTCCAGCCGTCGGAGCAACGCCTCGAGCATCGCTGCCTGGAGGTGGTCGCGAATTCGGGGCGTCGTCGTCGGGAAGAGGCGGACGCTCACATCAGCGCCGAGGGCGAGGCCGAGCGAAAGGAGCGTCTCGAGGCTGACGCCATCGATCCCGCGAAGCAGCCGTGAGAGATGGCCTGCGTCGACTGAGGCTGCGCCCGCGAGCGCCGCCTGCGTGACTCCGCACTCGAGGAGGAGCTCACTCAGCTGCGCGGCGATGGATCGTCGGACTCGGACTTCGCGGGCACGGAGTTCACGGCGCGGAGCTGCCGCGAGCCTGCGCTGCCTGGTCATTGCCCCCAAGTCAACAATGGCCGGCTCATCTGGCGATCACCCGGGAGCGGAGCCGCGAACGGCCACGTCGACCAGCGGCTGTTGCGTGAGCGGCAAGATTCCGTGCCGATGCCTGGTGCAGCCGGCCCAGAAGCTGGTCCGGTCGCCCAAAGAAGCTGTCCGGTCGCCCAATCGGCCCGCGGAATTGACTGTGGCGCAATCGACGGCCTGGTTGGCGACCGATCTCGACGCCAGCACCAGATGAGGCCCGAATTCTTGCGATGAGCGCAATCCCGACCGTTGCGGGATGTGGCGAGGCGGCACGAGGACGAGCCTCCCCGCCCTCGGTCAGGCGCCCTCGGTCAGGCGCCGTCGGTCAGGCGCCGTCGGTCAGGCGCCCTCGGTCAGGCGCCCTCGAGCTGGCGTCGACCTTTGCGTCTACCCGGTGAGGTCGCGGAGGTCGAGGCGGTTGTCGCGGGTGTAGATGTTGAAGCCGTCGCCGCGGAGAAAGCCGATCAGGGTTATCCCGAGCCGATCGGCGAGACGGACCGCGAGGTCCGAGGGAGCGGAGACCGCACAGACGATCGGGATGCCCGCCATCGCCGCCTTCTGGACGATCTCGAACGAGACGCGGCCGGAGACGAGGAGGAGGCGGTCCCAGAGCGGCAGCTCGCGGGCACGGGCGCGTGAGCCGATGAGCTTGTCGAGGGCGTTGTGGCGGCCCACGTCCTCGCGGACCGCGACGAGGCGGCCGTCGGTCTCGAACAGCCCCGCGGCGTGGAGGCCGCCGGTTCGATCGAACGCCGATTGCGCGGCACGGAGCGCGTCGGGCAGGCCGAGGATGACCGAGCGGGCGACGAACGGCAGGCCCCTGGGCAAGGGTTCGGCCCGGCGGGCGATGTCGTCGATCGAGGCCTTGCCGCAGATCCCGCACGAGGCGGTGGCCACGAAGTTCCGCTTGGCGACTCGCGTGGCGTCAAAGGGTCGGGCGAAGCGGACCAGGACGCTGTCGTCGGGCTCGGACATGACGCCCGGATCGCCATAGGAGACGCCGACGATCTCGTTGCCCGCGATCAGGCCCTCGGTGGTGAGGAAACCGATCGCGAGCTCATCCTCGTAGCCCGGAGTTCGCATCGTGACCGCGACCTGGACGGGATCCTGGCGCGGGCCCGCGGCTCGGATCTCGAGCGGCTCTTCGCCGACGACGAGGTCGTCGCGAACCTCCAGCTCGGCGCCGCGGATGGCGATGATCTTGGTCCCGGTGACGTGCCGGAGCGGAAGCGCCGGGTCGAGCGCGGAGTGGCGCGTCGGGTCAGGCGGGGTGGGGTCGGGCGAGCGCGTCGGGTCGGGCGGGCGCGTCGGGTCAGGCGGGGTGGACATGTCCCGGCTGCGAGCCCGGACCGATCGGGTGCGGGTGGGCGTGGCGATTCGCGCTTGCGACGAGCGGCCTGCGGTCCGGCCCCGGCTCGACCTCGCCGCCGAGCGCCAGGATCAGGCGCTGGGAGGCCGCGGCGATCTCCGCGATCGCGGCATCGAAGGCCAGTTCGTTGCGAGCGGACGGCGCCCGGAAGCCGCTGACCTTCCGGACGTACTGGCGGGCGGCGGCCTCGACCTCACCGGTCGTGGCCGGCACGTCGCTCGATCGAAGGGTTCGGATGCTCCTGCACATGCCGCGAGACTAGCAGGTGGTCGCGGCGCGGCCCCCCGGGGGCAGGCCGCCGCTTCCGCGGCGGAGCCGGGCGCTTCCCGGCGGAGCCGGCTTCTGCGGCGGAGCCGGGCGCTTCCGCGGCCGGGCTCGGCGCTTCCGCGGCCGCGCAGGCCGCCCGCTCGCGCCGCGGAGCCGGAGCCGATGGTCGACCCGCCGGAGAAGCACGCGACCCCGCGAACCGGGCTGGATATGGTGCGGAGCGGCCACAGCGGCGAGTTGTAACGTGCCCGTAATTCGTCTCTCCGGCCCGACGGGTGATCATGGGGGGGCCGTCCCGGACCGTCGGGTTGGCGTGAGCGCCCGCTTGGGCGCGCAGACGCATCGTGGGAGACTCCCGCCCGAGGTGGATCCGCTCACCCTCCTGCTCCAGGCGGCGTTCTACGTGGCGTTCGCCGTTTCGCTCGTGCGGTGGCTGTCCCGGCGCGGCTCCCTCGAGCTGGCCGTGGCCCTGGTCTTCGCGCCGGTCGCGGGCCTGTTCGCCCTGTCTTTCGTCAACGGCCTCGCTCCGGCCCTGACGCCGGTCGTACGACCGGCGCTGATCTTCCTGCTGCTCCTCCAGCCATGGTTCGTGGTCCACCTCGTCTCGCAGCTGCGGCCTGTGCCGGCCCGACTGTCGTGGCTCGTGCTCGCCGGGTCGGTCGCCTGCAGCCTCCTCGTCCTGAGCTTCACCGGGGTTGCGGTGGTCACCCTCGGCGTCGTCGCGTTCTTCTTCGCGGTCCAGGCCGCGTCGGCGCTGCGGCTGGGCCAGGAAAGCCGCCGCCGGATCGGCGTGGCGCGCGTCCGGCTCGCGATCGCGGCGGTGGCGACGTTCCTGTTCGGCGCCGCCATCCTGTTCTCTGGCGCGGCCCAGGCGGCGTCCGGAGCGAGCACGAATGCCTCGTGGGTCTCGATCGTGACCCGGACGATGGCCCTCGCCGCGGGGATCGGCTACCTGATCGCGTTCATCCCGCCCGACTGGCTGCGCCGGCAGGCGTACCGAGCCATGGCCTTCAACGTCATGCGGAACCTCGTCGCGCCGGACACCGAGGTCACGGCCGGGGCTCTCTGGCGCGACCTCGCGGCGTCGGCCCGCGAGATCCTCGGGGCGCGGCGCGTGGTCATCCTCACGACGCCCGATGGGCCGCCCCTCGCCTCGGTCGGGGAGCTGGACCCGGCCGCGCCGCCACCGCCGCCGCGGCCGGAGGGCAGGATCTGGGAGCTGGTCGGGTGGATCGTCGACACCTTCTCGAACCCGCCGTCCGTGTTCAGCCGGGTCGAGGTGCCGCTCCGGCCGGAGACCGAGTCCGAGCACCTCGTCGCCGATGTCGATGGCCGGCCCCTCTTCGTCGAGGACGACATCGCGCTCCTGAGCCTGCTTGGATCGCTGACGGCCAAGGCGGTCGATCGGGAGGACGCGCTGATCACGCTCGGCCAGGCCCGCAGCGCGCTCGAGGAATCGGCCGCGACCCGGGCCAGCGAGGCCAGGTTCCGGGCCCTCCTCGAGGCCGACCCGAACGCCGTCCTCGCGCTCGACACGCAGGAGACGGTCCTGTGGGCGACTCGCCAGGCGGGCGAGCTGTTCGGCGGTGCGCCGGCCTCCATCGCCGGGATGCCGCTCGCGGATCTGGTCGCGGTCCCGCACGACCTCCGCCAGGCGGGCACGGAGGCGAGACCCGTCTATCGAGCGGACACGACCGGCAAGCGCCTCGACGGGACGCATTTCCCGGCCGAGCTCGCCCGAACGACGTTCGAGCTCGATGGCCAGGAGTTCGAGCTCGCGGTCGTCTCGGACGTCAGCTGGCGCCAGGAGGCCGCCCAGATCCGAGACCGATTCCTGGGCATCCTGTCGCACGAGCTCCGAACGCCCGTCACCTCGATCTACGGCGGCACGCAGCTGCTCCTGCGCCGCGGCTCGCGCCTCGACGAGGAGACCCGCAACGAGCTCCTGGTCAACGTCGCCGCGGAGTCCGAGCGACTCCAGCGGATGATCGAGAACCTCGTGGCCCTGGCCCGGATCGAGCGCGGCGCCGAGACCGCGCCGGCCCGGCCGGTGCTCATCGATCGCGTGATCCGTGACCTCATCGAGCGCGAGCGGCAGCTCTGGCCCGAGCTCACGATCCAGCTCGAGGTCGGCCATCCGGTCCAGATGGTCGCGGCGGACGAGGAGTACGTGGGCCAGATCGTCCGGAACCTCCTCACGAACGCGGCGAAGTACAGCGGACCGGGCTCGATCATCACGGTCATGCTCGAGGACGCCGAGGACGAGGTCCTGATCCGGGTCTGCGACAACGGTCCGGGCATCGACGAGGCCGAGTCGGACAAGCTCTTCAGCCTCTACTACCGAGCCGCGCACCAGGCCGCGGTCGCCCCCGGCGCGGGGATCGGCCTCTTCATCTGCCGCGAGCTGGTCTCGCTCATGGGCGGACGGATCTGGGCCAAGGCTCGGCCCGAAGGGGGCTCCGAGTTCGGGTTCAGCGTGCCGGCCTACGTCGACGAGCCCGATCCGTCCTACCAGGTGCGCGAGCTGCCGCCCGAGGACGAGGTGTCGGAGCCCGTTCCGGCGGTCGCGAATGGCCCAGGAGCGACCTCTCCGAGCCCGGACGCGCCGAGTCCCGTCGGGCCCGCCAGTCCCAGCCCCGCGCCCGCGTTTGGCGTCGGCGCGACGGCGTCCTTCTCGTCCTTCACGCCGCCGCGCCCGGCGTCTGCCTACGCCGCGGACTCGGGAGCTCGATCCACCTCGACCGCCCGCACCAGGGCGTCCCTCGCCGAGAAAGCGACCCGTTCGCCGGAGGAGGGCGTCCCGGCTCCATCGGTCGATCGCGCTTCGGAGCGGCCCTCGGCCTCGGAGCCGGTCGGAGGCTCGCGACCGGCGTCGCCGAGCGCGAACGGCAGCACGCCGAAGAGCACGAACGGCAGTGCGCCGAAGCCCTCGGAGCGCCTCGCCCACACGTAGCGCCGGCGGGGCCGCCGCTCGACTGGTCCGGGATACCAAGCATCCTGGTGGTATGCGCGGCGACGGCATGAACCGCCGGCGTGGGAGCGGGATCGCCGGGGCCGCGAGGCGTGGATGTGCGCTGAACTGCACTGCGGGCGCGTTCGAACGGCCTCGCGGCGGCGGAGATCGTGGATACCACCAACATGCTTGGTAGCTCGCACGAACGCGGCAGCGCCCCCGGCGCGACGGGCCCTAGGGACGGCGCGGAGGCCCTCACGGCGCGGCGGCCCTCACGGCCCTCACGGCGCGGCCCCAACGGCGCGGCCCCGACGGCGCGCGGCCCTGACGCTGGCGCGAGGCACTCCCTACCGGATCAGGCGGGCAGCGGCTCGAATCTCGCCGTGAAGTGTCGGAGCGCGGCCGGCGCGTCGACGATCCGCATGCCGCGCAGGCCGGCCGCGCGCTCGGCCACCCAGCTCACGACCTCGATGACGTAGTCGACGTGGCTCTGGGTGTAGGTCCGGCGCGGGATCGCCAGCCGGACGAGGTCCATCGGCGCCGGCGACTCGCTGCCGTCGGCGTGTTGCCCGAACATGACCGTGCCGATCTCGCAGCCCCGGATCCCGCCCTCGCGATAGAGCGCGACGGCCAGTGACTGGCCCGGGTACTGGAGGGGCGGGACGTGCGGCAGGAGCGCGCGGGCGTCGAGGTAGACCGCGTGCCCGCCGAACGGCTTCACGAGCGGCACGCCCGCCGCGTCGAGCGCCTCGCCGAGATAGGCGGTGGATCGCACCCGGTACCGGAGGTAGTCCTCGTCCACGACCTCGCGGAGGCCCTGGGCGATCGCCTCGAGGTCGCGGCCAGCGAGGCCGCCGTAGGTCACGAAGCCCTCGGTCAGGATCAGGAGGTTCCGGCAGGCTTCGGCGAGGCGGTCGTCGTTCATCGCCAGCCAGCCGCCGATGTTCACGAGCCCATCCTTCTTCGCGCTCATCGTCATCCCATCGGCGAGCGAGGCCATCTCCCGGACGATGTCGGGGATGGCGCGATCGGCCTGGCCGGGTTCCCGGAGCCTGATGAACCAGGCGTTCTCCGCGAACCGGCAGGCGTCGAGGAACAGCGGCACGTGGTGGGCATCGCACACGGCCCTGACGGCTCGGAGGTTCTCGAGCGAGACCGGCTGGCCACCGCCCGAGTTGTTCGTGATCGTGACGAACACAACGGGGACATCGGCCGCGCGCTCGTCGAGGAGCCGCGCGAGCGCCCCGACGTCCATGTTGCCCTTGAATGGGTGGATCGCCGAGGGATCACGGCCTTCGGGGATCACGAGGTCGATTGCCTCGGCGCCCGTCGCCTCGACGTTCGCCCGGGTCGTGTCGAAGTGGGTGTTGTTCGGGATGACCTTGCCCGGCCCGCCGATGACCGAGAACAGGATCTTCTCGGCGGCTCGGCCCTGGTGGGTCGGGATGACGTGGCGGAACGGGAACAGGGCCTGGACGCTCTCGAGGAACGCGTACCACGAGGGTGAGCCGGCGTAGCTCTCGTCGCCGTGCTGGACCGCGGCCCACTGGTCGCGCGACATCGCGCCGGTCCCGCTGTCGGTCAGGAGGTCGATGAGAACGTCGTCGGCGTGGAGGTTGAAGAGGTTCCAACCGGCCGCCCGGAGGGCCGCGTCACGCTCCTCGACGGTCGTGAGCCGGATGGGCTCGACCGAGTGGATTCGGAATGGCTCGATGATCGTCCGCCAGCGATCCACGGAGCGAGGGCGGTCCACTGGCCGAGGATACGCCGGGTCTTCGGGCGCGGGTCAGGCCGATGGCCCACGGGAGCCGATGGCCCACGGGAGCCGATGGGCCTAGGGGAGCCGATGGCCCAGGGGAGCCGATGGCCCAGGGGAGCCGATGGCCTAGGGGAACTGCCAGTCGAGCGGGCCCGTGTAGCAGTGGCCGATCGCGAGGCACGTGCCTTTCGTGAGGTCCCACGTCCGTCCCGCGACGTACGGCCCGCGGTCGACGACCGGCACGGTGACCGTCTGGCCGGTCGCGGGGTTCCGGAACGTCACGAGCGTCCCGCAGGGCAGCGTTCGATGAGCGACGCCCATGAGCGTCTCGGTCAGGACCTGGCCACAGGCGGTGTGCTGGCCGTAGAACCCGGGGCCGTACCAGCTGTCCTCGGCGTCGTGGTGCCAGCCGCCCGAGAACGAGCTGGACGTCCCGCCGACGGAGACGACGATCGGGTTCAGCTTCGGGACCGCCCCCGCGGGAACCAGCCCGCCGCTCGGGAGAGGCAGGTTCGGCTCGGACAGCACGTCCCCCCGACCGAGCTGGCCGGCGGCGACGAGCGAAGGATCGATGGTCGGTGCCGTCATCACGCCGCTCTCCGGAGCCAGGTCTCCGACACGGACCGCCGTGAAAGCGCCCGGATCGAACGACGGCGAGGGCGGCAATGCCCACGAACCTGCCGACGCAGAGACGGCGACCGAGGCGAGGGCCGCGATGAGGGCGGCACTCGCGACGACACGGGTCGGTCGCACGCGACCGCGACCGTACGGGCGGCAGGGTTGCGGCGAGGTGGGATCGTCGCGCGACCGAGGTTTCGAGGGTGTGACAGTCTCAGGGAGATGTCATCTCGGACGATCGAGTTGGAACGGCCGCTTGATGTCGCCACCGTGCTGGCGCCGCTGGTCCGGGGCGCCGGGGATCCGACACTCCGGCTGGGACGCGGAGTCGCGGTCCGGACGTCGTGGATGGCCTCGGGCGCGTCCACCCTCCGGGTCCGTTGGGGTGCTGCGACCCGGCTCGAGCTGGACGCATGGGGGCCGGGCGCCGACGAGGCGCTGGAGCGAGCCACCGGCCTGCTGGGCCTCGACGACGACGACAGCGGGTTCGATCCGTCGCTCCATCCGTTGGTCGCGGAGCTGGCGCGGCGCCGCGGCCGCCCGCGGCTCGGGCGGACGGGCAGCGTCATCGAGGTGCTCGTCCCGGCGATCCTCGAGCAGAAGATCACGGGGACCGAGGCGTTCCGCTCGTACCGGCGCTTGGTGCGCGCGCTCGGGATCCCCGCGCCGGTGCCGGATGGCGGCGAGGCGGCGCCAATTGGAGGCGAGGCGGCGCAGGGCCCGCCCGCCCGCGAGCCACTCTGGATGCCGCCGCGCGCCGCGGATCTCGCCGCGCTGCGCCCGTGGACCTTCCCGGGCCTTGGCATCGAGCCGCGTCGCGGCGCGCTGCTGCAGCGGGTCGCGCGGGATGGCGATCGGCTGGAGCGGCTCGCCGCCGCCGCCCGCCTGCCGGGCGGCGGCGGCGCCGGTGCCACCGAGCTGGCCACTCGCCTCCGGGCCTATCCGGGCATCGGACCATGGACCGCCGCGGAGGTGACGCTTCGAGCCCTCGGCGATCCCGATGCCGTGAGCCTCGCCGACGCCCATCTCCCGAGCCTCGTCGCGTGGGTCCTCGCGGGCGAGGCTCGCGGCACGGACGAGCGCATGCTGGAGCTGCTGGCGCCGTGGACCGGCCACCGCGCCCGCGTCATCCGACTGCTCGAGACCTCCGGCCGGGCGGCGCCCCGCTTCGGCCCCAGGATCGCGCCCCGCGACCTGCTCGACCTCGCGCCGCGCCGCGGCTGATCCGCGCCCGCACGGGCGCCGGCTTCGAGTGCCGCTCGCGCCGGCGCGTCGCCGATCGGGCTATCGTCCGCCGATGGCCACTCGACAGATGCCCTCGTTCGAGAAGTCCCCGGCCGAGCTCGTGGCGCGCTTCAACTCGGTCCTCGACGCCCACGCCGCACCGGACATCACCCGCCGCCTGATGTTCGGCTACCCCTGTGCCTGGATCAACGGCAACATGGCGACCGGGCTGTTCGCCCGCCAGTGGTGGGTCCTCGTCGCCGAGCCGGACCGCGAGGCGCTCCTCGCCCTTCCCGGCGCCCATCCGTTCGAGGTCATGCCCGGCAAGGCGATGGGCCGAAACGTCACGCTGCCCGATGACGTCGTCGCCGACGACGCGCGCCTCGGCGCCTGGGTGGACAAGGCCCTCGACTTCACCCGACCGCTGCCCCCGAAGAAGAAGTAGTAGCGCCGCCGCCTTCAGCGGCGCCGCCGGATCGTAGCCGCGGGACCGTCGCCGGTCTCGTGTCCGGTCGCGCGGCCGGTCGCGTGGCCGGTCGCGTGGCTGGTCGCGTGGCCGGTCGCGTGGCCGCCCGTGTGTTCGGCGCGTGGCCGCCCGAGCGAGATGCAGGGCGAGATCCGACCGGGAACCCGTCACGTGCCGATGACGTGCGACCTATCCATGGCCTCGATGCCGCTGGCAGCCCACGAGAGTCCGGGACCGACCGATTCTCCGAAGCCCGCATCGTTATCGGAAGTCGGCTCATCCCCGGAATCGACCGGATTGGCTGGATAGCTCGCACCTCACCGGAATGTGAGGGGAGCACGGCGGGCACGCGCCGCGCGGGAGGTTTGCGGCGGCGCCGCTCCGGCGGCGCGGCTTGGGGCTACCCGGGCCGCCGCTCCGGCGGCGCGGCTTGGGGCTATCCGGGCCGCATCGGCTGCGCGACATGCGGCTGCGCGACCTGCGGCTGCACGACCTGCGGCTGCGCCGCTCCGGCGACG
>DASUHU010000337.1:0-2078 GCA_036273395.1 Candidatus Limnocylindrales bacterium | reverse complement strand
TCAGGGCCGCAACGCTCAGGGGCGCAACGCTCAGGGGCGCAACGCTCAGGCGCCGTCGAGCGCCTGGCGAAGGTCCGCGATGAGGTCGTCGGCAGACTCGATCCCGACCGAAAGCCGGACGAGTGCCTCGGGGACCTCGAGGGGCGAGCCGGCCACGGAGGCGTGCGTCATCACGGCCGGCAGCTCGATGAGCGACTCGACGCCGCCGAGGGATTCGGCCAGCGCGAACAGCTTCGTTGCTTCGCAGATGGCTACCGCGCGGTCGCGGGCCGAGCGGCCACCTTCGCCGCGGGCCGCGCGGCCACCTTCGCCGCGCGCCGAGGGGCCACTGCCGCCGCCGAGCTCGGAGCTGCGGCCACGGGGCTTCGGGACGAACGAGACCATCCCGCCGCCGGCGCGCATCTGGCCGCTCGCGACCTCCGCGCCGGGATGGGCGTGACGGCCCTCGTCGAGGCCCGGGTAGTAGACCCCCTCGACATCGTCGCGGCCGGCGAGGAACGCGGCCACGGCGGCGGCATTCGCGCTGTGCCGCTCGACCCGCAGGTGGAGCGTGCGCAGGCCGCGGAGCGCGAGGAAGCAGTCGAACGGGCCGGGCACGGCACCGGCCGCGTTCTGGAGGAACCGAAGCCGCTCGGCGATGGCCGGATCACGCGTGACCGCGATCCCGATGACCGTGTCGCTGTGTCCGGCGAGGTACTTCGTGGCCGAGTGGAACACGACGTCGGCGCCGAGGTCGAGCGGCCGCTGGAGCGCCGGCGAGGCGAACGTGTTGTCGACCACGACGCTCGGGCGAGTCGTTGCGCCCTGATACCGCTCGCGCACCGTCGCGACGGCGGCCGCGATGTCGACGATCTTCAGGAGGGGGTTCGTCGGCGTCTCGAACCAGACCAGCCGGGTTCGGTCGGTCAGCGCCTCCCACAGCGAGTCCGGGTCACCGGCAAGGTCGACGTACTTTGTCACGATCCCGCCGCCCGGCCGCCGGACCCGCTCGAGATAGCGGTACGTGCCGCCGTACACGTCGTCCCCGACGACGATCTCGTCATCGGGACACGCCAGGTCCGCGATGGCCGCCGTGGTGGCCGAGCCGGATGCGAACGCGATCCCCTCGCCGCCGCCCTCGAGCGCGGCGACCGCGCGCTCGAATCGCTGGCGGGTGGGATTCTGGGTTCGGGCGTACTCGAAGCCACCTCGGGGTCGACCGACCCCGTCCTGCCGGAACGTCGAGGTCTGGTAGATCGGCGGCGCGACGGCACCCGTCAGCTCGTCCGGCTCCTGGCCGGCGTGGACGGCGAGGGTGTCGAACGCCTGAGCGTCGGCGCTCGCTTCGTGGCCCGATTCGTCCGCCATCGACGCTCGCTCAGCTCGCCCGGTGGGACAGGAACTCGAGCAGGTCGAGCTTCGTGACGACGCCCGCGGCTCGGTCGCGCCGCACGGCCAGCAGGGCCGAGGCGGGCCCCGAGAGCACGGCGAAGGCATCGTCGAGCGTCGCGTCGACCCCGATCGTGGGCAAGGGCCGGTCCATCACCTCGCCGACCGTGCGGTCCACGACTCCGGGATCCCGATAGGCCCGATCGAGGAGGCTCTTCTCGCTGACCGACCCGACGATCCCGACCAGCTCGTCGCCGGTCGGCCGCTCCGAAACCGGCATCTGGCTGATCCCGAACTCCTGGAGGTGCTCGATCGCGTCGCCGACGCGCTCGGTCGTCCGGGCCACGACCACGGCCGGCAGCTCGGCATCGCGGTGATCGCGTCCGAGCAGATCGCCGACCCGCACCACCGAGCCCGGGCTGTCGAGCATGCCGTTGACCCGCATCCACTCGTCGTTATAGAGCTTCGAGAGGTAGTTCCGGCCGCCGTCGGGCAGGATCACGACCATCATCGCCCGGCGCGCCGCGGCCGGGTCCGAGGCCATGACCCGAGCGGCCTCGGCGAGCGCGGCGATGACCGCCGTGCCGCACGACTCGCCGGCGAGGATGCCCTCCTCCCGCGTGATTCGCCGCGCCCTCCGGAACGCCTCCCGATCGGAGACGCGGACCCACCGATCGACGACCGTGGCGTCGTAGGTCCCGGGGAAGAAG